>NZ_JBJLSH010000013.1:0-79781 GCF_050871905.1 Kineococcus haloalkalitolerans | reverse complement strand
ACCCTCGAACACTCCACCACAACTACCAACCACGCGGGCCGCTGCCACCCCCCCCCCCCCCCCCCCCCCCCCCCCCCCCCCCCCCCCCCCCCCCCCCCCCCCCCCCCCGGCGAGCGCGTGGAGGTGCTCAGCGAGGCCACCGGGACGCTCGTCGGGCTGGGGGAGCGGCCGCGGCCGACGCGCGAGCGCGCGCTGGGGCCCGGCGACGTCCTCGTCTTCTACACCGACGGCCTCATCGAGCAGCGGGCCCGGCCCATGCGCGACGGGCTGACGGTCCTCGTGGAGACGCTGGAGGGCGTGCGCGCCCCGGACGCCGCCGGCATCGGCGAGGAGCTGCTGCAGGGGCTCGGCGAGGCGCCCGAGGACGACACGGCCCTCGTGGTCGTGCGCGTGCCCGAGGACCCGGCGGACGTCGGCGACGCCCCGGCCCGCACAGCCGACACCCCGCGCCGGCGCCGCTGGCAGCTGCCGCCGGACCCGTCCTCCGTGGGCAAGGCCCGGCACGCGACCCTGCGCGCCTGCGCCGTGTGGGGCCTGGAGTGCGGTCCGCAGGCCGAGATGGTCGTCTCCGAGCTGGTCGCCAACGCCGTCCTGCACGGCTGGGGCACCGTCGGCCTGCGCCTGTTCGACCTGCCCACGGGCCTGCGCGTGGAGGTGGAGGACGACAGCCCCGAGGCGCCCCGCGTGGTCGACCCCCGCGGCGACGGCGGCGGCGGCCACGGCATGCGCCTGGTGGAGCGGCTGGGCCGCTGGGGCTGGCAGCGCACGCGCCGCGGCAAGCTCGTGTGGGTGGAGCTGCACCCCGTGGCCCCGCCCCCGCCCGCGGAGCCCCCGACCCCCGGACCCCGGACCCAGGACCGAGACCCAGGAGCACGATGACCAGCCCGACCAACCTGCTCGGCGGCCCGCCGCCCACCCACCTGCCCGCCGCGCCCGCGGTGGACGCGGCCCTGGCCGGCGGCGGAGACCCGCGCGAGGTGGCCGCGGCGCACCCGTCGGCCTCCCTGCCGTGGGCGCTGCTGGCCGAGCGCGCCCTGGACGCCGGCGAGGCCGTGGCCGCCTACGCGTACGCCCGGACCGGCTACCACCGCGGCCTGGACGCGCTGCGCCGCGCCGGCTGGCGCGGGCACGGCCCGGTGCCGTGGGCGCACGAGCCGAACCGCGGCTTCCTGCGGGCGCTGGCCGCCCTGCAGCGCGCCGCCACGGCCATCGGCGAGGAGGAGGAGTCCACCCGCTGCCGGCAGTTCCTCGGCGACTGCGACCCCGCGGCCGTCGGGCAGCTGCTGCCGGACGCCGCCCGGTGACCGCCGAGCACGAGGCGCCCGAGCACGAGACCCCCGAGCCGGACGTGCCGCCGCTGGCGGCCACCCGCGAGCGGCCCGTGGTCGTCGTCGGGGCCGGGGTGTCGGGGCTGTCGTGCGCGCGCGTCCTGGCAGACGCCGGCGTGCCCGTGCGCGTCCTGGACCGCGGTCGCCGCCCCGGGGGGCGGATGAGCGGCCGGCGCGTGGAGACCGCGGTGGGCGTGCACGTCGCCGACCTCGGCGCCTCCTACCTGACGGCCTCCGACGACGCCTTCAGCGCGCAGGTGCGCGACTGGGAGGCCCGCGGGCTGGCCCGTCCGTGGACCGACACCTTCGCCGTGGTGTCCGGGCGGGCCCGCGACGGGGCGCGGCTGCGCCCCGACGCCGAGGACGGCCGCAGCAGCGGGCCGGTGCGCTGGGCCGCCCCGGCGGGTCTGCGCTCCCTCGTCGACGACCTGGCCGCCCCGCCCGGGCGCGCGCCGGTGGAGGTCGTCGGCACCACGGACGTGGAGTCGGTCGACGCGACCGCCGACGGGCCCGTCGTGGACGGGGTCCCCGCGGCCGCCGTCGTCCTGGCGATGCCGGACCCGCAGGCCGCCGACCTGCTGCCGCGCATGGTCGCCACCCGCCTGGACGTGTCCGCGCGCTGGAACTGGCGCCCCTGCGTCGCCGTCTACGCCGCCTGGCCGCGGCGCTGGTGGCCGGACTTCGACGGCGCGTTCGTCAACGACTCCGACCTGCTGGTCTTCCTCGCCGACGACGGCGCGCGCCGCGGCGACGGCGCCCCCGTGCTCGTCGCCCACGCCGGGCCCGACGTGTCCGCCGACCACCTCGACGACCCGGCCGGCGTCGTCGGCGACGTCCTCGCCGAGCTGGGCCCGCTCCTGACGGGCGGGTCCACCCCCGAGCCGGACTGGGCGCGCGCGCACCGCTGGTCGCTGGCGCAGCCGCTGCGCCAGCACGCCGAGGAGCCGTTCGGCTTCGACGGGGCCAGCGGCATCGGCGTGTGCGGGGACGCCTGGGGCCGCACCTCCAAGGTGGAGACGGCCTGGGTGTCGGGGCGCGCGCTGGGCCTGGAACTGGCCCGCCGCGCGGGCTGAGCGCGGAGTCGTGGCCGCGGGCACCGGTAAGCTGCCCGCGGTCACCGGCGCCGGCCCGGCGCGGTCGGCCGGCTCAGCCGCCTGAAGGAAGCAGGGGATCTCATGCCCGCGATCGTGCTCGTCGGCGCCCAGTGGGGGGACGAGGGCAAGGGCAAGGCGACCGACGCCCTCGGCGCCCGCGTCGACTACGTCGTGAAGTTCAACGGCGGCAACAACGCCGGGCACACCGTCGTCGTGGGCGACGAGAAGTACGCGCTGCACCTGCTGCCCTCGGGCATCCTCACCCCTGGGGTCACCCCCGTCATCGGCAACGGCGTCGTCGTGGACCCGGCCGTGCTGTTCGAGGAGCTGGACGCCCTCGAGGCCCGCGGCGTGGACTGCTCCAAGCTCCTCGTCTCGGCCTCCGCGCACGTCATCGCCCCCTACCACCGCAGCCTCGACCAGGTGACCGAGCGGTTCCTGGGCAAGCGCAAGATCGGCACGACCGGCCGCGGCATCGGCCCCACCTACGCGGACAAGATCAACCGGGTGGGCGTGCGGGTCCAGGACCTGTTCGACGAGAGCATCCTGCGGCAGAAGGTCGAGGGCGCCCTCGACCAGAAGAACCACCTGCTCGTCAAGGTCTACAACCGCCGCGCGGTCTCGGTCGACGAGACCGTGGAGACGCTGCTGTCCTACGCGGAGCGGCTGCGGCCCATGGTGCGCGACGTCAGCCTGGAGCTGTCCGCGGCGCTGGACCGCGACGAGGTGGTGCTGTTCGAGGGCGGTCAGGCGACGCTGCTGGACATCGACCACGGCACCTACCCGTTCGTCACCAGCTCCAACGCGACGGCCGCCGGTGCGTGCACCGGTTCCGGCGTCCCGCCGAACCGCATCGACCGCATCATCGCCGTCGTCAAGGCGTACACGACCCGCGTGGGCGAGGGGCCGTTCCCCACCGAGCTGCTCGACGCCGACGGGGAGAAGCTGCGCCAGGACGGCGGGGAGTTCGGCACGACCACCGGCCGCCCGCGCCGCACCGGCTGGTACGACGCGGTGATCTCCCGCTACGCCGCGCGGATCAACGGCGTCACCGACTTCGTCCTGACGAAGCTGGACACCCTCACCGGCTGGGAGCGGATCCCGGTGTGCGTGGCCTACGACGTCGACGGCGTGCGCCACGACGAGATGCCGATGTCGCAGAGCGACTTCCACCACGCCACCCCGGTGTACGAGTTCCTCGACGGCTGGAGCGAGGACATCACCGGCGCGCGCACCACCGCGGACCTGCCCAAGGCCGCGCAGCGCTACGTCGAGGCGCTGGAGGAGATGTCGGGGGCGCGGATCTCCGCGGTGGGCGTGGGCCCGGACCGCGAGCAGACCGTCGTGCGCCACGACCTGCTGGGATGAGCGGGGAGACCCCCGCCGGCGCCCCCGCCGGTGCTCCCGCCGGTCTGAGCGTCCACCACGCGCCCACGGCGCAGGTGCCGGCGCTGACGCTGTACGCGCTGCTGAAGCTGCGCGTGGACGTCTTCGTCGTCGAGCAGGAGTGCGCCTACCCGGACCTCGACGGCCGGGACGCCGAACCCACCGCGGTGCAGCTGTGGGTCCAGGCGGCCGACGGGAGCGTGGCCGCCACGGCGCGGCTGCTGGCCGAACCGGGCGGGCGCGCCCGCATCGGGCGGGTCGCCACCGCGCGCGCGCACCGCGGAGCCGGTGCCGCCGGCGCCCTGCTGCGCAGGGGGATCGAGCTGGCGGGGGGCGCCGATGTCCTGCTGGACGCGCAGTCCCACCTGGCCGGCTGGTACGGGCGGTTCGGTTTCCGCGTCGTGGGCGAGGAGTACCTCGACGACGGCATCCCGCACCTGCCGATGCTCCGCACCGCCTGACACAGCTGCTGTACAGGGGTTCCCAAGGGCACTCGGCGTGACTAGGTTCTCACGCATCGCATCGGAGACGGTCCTCCGGCGGGCGCCGGTGACCGTCCGAACCGGAGGAGCGCTGTGCGCCGACCAGCCGTCCTGTCCGTCGCCCTGCTCGCCGCGGGTTCCCTCGTCGTCCCGGCCGCCCCGGCCGCGGCCGTCGACGAGGTGGACACCACGCGGCTGCGCGAGGCCGTCACCGCCAACGGGATCGTGGGTCACCTGCGCGTCCTGCAGCGCATCGCGAACGAGAACGGCGGGAACCGCGCCTCGGGCACCGCCGGGTACGAGGCGTCGGCCCGCTACGTGCAGGAACGGCTGCTGCGCGCCGGGTACGACGTGGAGCTGCAGGAGTTCACGTTCCCCTACTACGAGGAGCTCACGCCCACCTCGCTGGCGCAGACCTCCCCGCAGGCCGCCGACTACGAGACCCGCGCGTTCACCTTCTCCGGCAACGGGCAGGTCGAGGGCGCCGCCCGCGTCGTGGACTTCGCCGACGAGCTGCCGTCCACGAGCGGCTGCGAGGCCGGCGACTTCGCCGGGTTCCCCGCCGGCGCGATCGCCGTGCTCCAGCGCGGCACCTGCTCCTTCGCCGTCAAGGCCGCCAACGCCGAGGAGGCGGGAGCCGCGGCCGCCGTCGTCGTCAACGCCGGCGTCGAGGACCCCGAGGAGCTCCTCAACGGCACTCTCGGCGGTCCCGGTACCGGCATCCCCGTCGTCGGGCTCAGCGCCGCAGCGGGCGCGGCGCTGGTCGCCGCCGCCACCGCGGGGGAGGTCGAGCTGGCCGTCAACGTCGACACCCTCCTGGAGGACCGCACCACCTGGAACGTCCTCGCCGACTCCCCGACGGGCGCCGCGTCGCGCACCGTCGTCGTCGGCGCCCACCTCGACTCCACGCTGGAGGGTCCGGGGATCAACGACAACGGCACCGGTGTGGCGGCCGTCCTGGAGATCGCCGAGCAGATGGCCGAGCTGGGCGTGCACAACCGCCAGCGGCTGCGGTTCGCCTTCTGGGGCGCGGAGGAGCTGGGCCTGCTCGGCTCGGAGCACTACGTCGCGCAGCTGTCCGACCGCGAGCTGCGCGCGACCTACGCGAACCTCAACTTCGACATGCTCGGCTCGCCGAACTGGGTGCCGTTCGTCTACGACGGCGACGGCTCGGACACCCCGCTGGCCGGCCCGCCCGGGTCCGCGCGGATCGAGCGCCTGTTCACCGACTTCCTCGAACCCCGCGGCGGCTCGGTCCCCAGCGAGTTCAACGGCCGCTCGGACTACGGCCCGTTCATCGCGGTGGGGATCCCCGCCGGCGGCCTGTTCAGCGGCGCGGAGGGTGTGAAGACGGAGGAGGAGGCCGAGCGCTTCGGCGGCACCGCCGGCGAAGCCTACGACTCCTGCTACCACACGCCCTGCGACGACACCGGGAACGTCTCCACCGAGGCGCTCGCCGTCCTCGGCGACGCCGCCGCGCACGCCACGATGACGATGGCCCGCACGAAGACCGGGTTCTTCGAGGACCTCAGCCGGAACCCGCGGGCCGGCGCCCTCGACGCGCCCGCGCGGAACGCCGCCTGACGGTCCTCGCGCCGGGGTCCTGCCGGACCCCGGCGCGGCGGACCGGCGGCTCGCCCGGGTCGTGGTCGGCGGCTCCCTCCGCCAGGATCGTCGGCGCCCGACGTCCCCGGCCGACAGGTGCCCCGCATGCCCGACGACGACAGCACCCCACCCGGTGCGGCGCCCGCCGAACCCCCGGCGGGACCGGCCGGCCCCGGCGCGACGGCTCCAGCGCGGGCGGTCCCGCTGCTGGTGGGGCTCGCCGCCGCGGTCGTCGTCGTGGCCGGTCTGCGCGCGTTCTCCGCGACGATCGGCCCGGCCTTCCTGGCGCTCGTGCTGGTCCTCGTCGTGCACCCGGTGGAGCCGTGGCTGCGCCGGCGCGGTGCGCACGGCTGGCTCAGCACCCTCGTGGTGGTGGTGGCGCTGTACGCGCTCGTGCTCGGCATGGCCGCGGCCCTCGCCTGGTCGCTGGTGCGCCTGGCGATGCTCCTGCCGCAGTACACGAGCCGGTACTACGAGCTGCAGGGGCAGGTGCTGGGCCTGCTCGGCGACCTCGGCGTCGGCCAGTCGCAGGTCACGCGGGCGGTGGCGGGCATCGACCCCTCCCGCTTCGTCGGCTGGGCGCAGACCGTGCTGGAGCAGTTCCTGGCCGTCGCCACCGCCTTCTCGTTCCTGCTCTTCCTGCTGTTCTTCCTGGCGCTGGACGCCGCCGTCTTCCCCAAGCTGCTGGCCCAGTCCAGCTGGTGGCACCCGCGGATGGTGGCGGCGTTGACCGCCTTCGCCGCCGGCACCCGCCGCTACCTGCTGGTGGCCACGGCCTTCGGACTGGTGGTGGCGGCGATCGACGTCGGCGTCCTGTACTGGCTGGCGGTCCCGCTGCCGCTCGTGTGGGGGTTGCTGGCGTTCGTGACGAACTACGTCCCGAACATCGGCTTCTTCATCGGTCTGGTGCCGCCCGCGCTGCTCGCCCTGCTCGACAGCGGACCGCGCGACGCGCTGCTCGTCGTCGCGCTCTACACGGTCGTCAACGTCACCGTCCAGGGCCTGCTGCAGCCGAAGATCGTCGGCAGCGCCGTCGGGTTGTCGGCGACGCTGACCTTCCTGTCCGTGATCTTCTGGGGGTGGGCGCTGGGCGTCCTCGGTGCGATCCTGGCGGTGCCGCTGAGCCTGCTGGTGCGCGCCGTCCTCGTGGACGCCGACCCGTCGGCGCGCTGGCTGCTGCCGCTCGTCAGCGGCAACCCGCGCGGGGTCCGTCGGCGGGGCGTGCGCCTGGGCCGCACCGGCGCGGTCGGCGCCACCGTGGCGCCCCCGCCCGGTTCGGGCCACCCGCCGCCCCCACCGCAGGAGCACCGGGAGTGAGCCGCACCCCGCGCCGGGGGGAGGGGCGCCGAGCCTCAGTCCTCCCGCACCGCGGTGCGGATCGCCAGGCCGTCCAGGTAGCTCGCCACGTTCGCGCGGACCTGCTCGACGGTGTCGCCGCCGAACTTCTCCAGCACGGCGTCGGCGAGCACGAGGCTGACCATGGCCTCCGCGACGACGCCGGCGGCGGGCACGGCCGCCACGTCCGAGCGCTGCGCGATCGCCTGCGCCGCACCGCCGGAGGCCGTGTCCACGGTGTCCAGCGCGCGCGGCACCGTCGAGATCGGCTTCATCGCCGCGCGGACCCGCAGCACCTCGCCGTTGCTCATGCCGCCCTCGATGCCGCCGGCGCGGTCGGTGCGCCGGCGCACGGTCATCCCGCCGGTGCCCTCACCGCCGTCGGTGCGCTCGATCTCGTCGTGCGCGGCCGAGCCGCGGCGGCGGGCCGTCTCGAACCCGTCGCCCACCTCGACGCCCTTGATGGCCTGGATGCCCATGAGGGCCGCCGCCAGCCGGGCGTCCAGCTTGCGGTCCCAGTGCACGTACGAGCCCAGGCCCGGCGGCAGGCCGTGCACGACGACCTCCACGACACCGCCCAGGGTGTCGCCCTCGGAGTGGGCGGCGTCGACCTCGGCGACCATCCGCGCGCTGGTCCCCGGGTCCACGCAGCGCACCGGGTCGGCGTCGACGCGGTCGCGGTCCCCGCGGGCCGGGACGACGCCCGCGGGGGCGCTGACGGTGCCGAACGAGACGACGTGGGACAGCACCTCGGCGCCGACGGCCTGCTCCAGGAAGCGGCGGGCCACCTCGCCGAGGGCCACGCGGGTCGCGGTCTCGCGCGCCGAGGCGCGCTCCAGCACCGGCCGGGCGTCGTCGAAGCCGTACTTCTGCATGCCCGTCAGGTCCGCGTGCCCGGGGCGCGGGCGGGTCAGCGGCGCGGAGCGGCCGCGGGCCGGCAGCCGGCCCGGCTCGTCGTAGCGGCGGCCGTCGGCGTCGGCGGGGTCGGCGGCCATGACCTCCTGCCAGCGCGGCCACTCGGTGTTGCCGATGCGCAGCGCCACCGGCCCGCCCTGGGTGCGGCCGTGCCGGACGCCGCCGATGACCTCCAGCTCGTCCTGCTCGAAGGCCATCCGGGCGCCGCGGCCGTGGCCGAGGCGGCGCCGGGCCAGCGCCGCCCGGATGTCGGCGCTGCTCACCTCCACACCGGCGGGCATCCCCTCGAGGATGCCCGCGAGGGCGGGGCCGTGGGACTCGCCTGCCGTCAGCCAACGCAACACGGGCTCGATTGTGCCGCACGGCGTCCGGGCACCCGCCCGGCGAGGGCCGTCAGGAGCCCGTCGGCGGCCTCGTCGGCCGTCCCGTCAGTCGGCCAGGTCCGACAGCAGGGGGTCGATCCGGTAGGGGACGAGCTCGCGCATCGCCAGGGAGGTCCGGGTGCGCACCACGCCCGGGATGGCGAGCAGGCACTGCCCGACGCGGTAGAGGTCCTCGGCGTCGCGGGCCACGACCCGGCACATGAGGTCGCCGTCGCCGGTGATGCCGTGGACCTCCAGCACCTCGGGCGTCTCGCGCAGCTGCGCCAGCGTCTCCTCCTGCCGGCCCTGCTGGATCTCGATCATCACGAACGCGGAGACCGAGAAGCCCAGCGCGGCCGGCGCCAGCCGGCGGGAGAAGCGGTGCAGCACCCCGTCGGTCTCCAGCCGCTCCAGGTGGGCCTGCACCGTGCCGCGGGCGAGCTGCAGCCGGCGGGACAGGCCGAGCACCGTGGCCCGCGGGTCCTCGTCGAGGGCGAGGAGGATCCGGGCGTCGATGGTGTCGAGGCGGCGCACGGGCGACATCCTGTCGCACGCGGGGCGGTGCTCGCCGACGATGTGCCCACGGCGCGCGGCGGGCGCTGTGCACGGACCGCCCCGACGGGCCCGGACGCGCGCTGCGCGATCAGCCGGTGGCCGCCGCCGACCGCCGCAGCTCGCGCCGCAGCCGGCCGAAGGTGCGCGGCGACGACAGCGCCGCCACCGCCACGAGCCGACCGTCGCGGTGCCAGGCGGCCACCAGCGGCCCCTCCGGGGTGCCCTCCACGAGGCTCTCCTCGTCCCCGGGCTCCGGGCGCCCGGCCAGCTGCACGCGCACCGCGACCGGGTCCGGCGCGTCCGCGCCCGACCAGCGCAGGTCCGACCACACGTACGGCACGGCGCCGAACCGGTCGGTCGAGGCGCCGCCCGACAGCAGCGTGCGCACGGCCACCGCGGGGCGCTCCACCGCGGGCGTCCAGTGCTCCTCGCGGCGGACGCGGCCGTCCGGGCCGCGCACGGCAGCCGCGTCGCCCACCGCCACCAGCCAGGGCGCCGCCGTGGCGCCCCGGTCGTCGGTCACCACGCCGAGCGCGGGGTCGGCCAGCTCGACGACCTCCCGCTCGGCGCTCACCACCCGCGCGTGCCGCAGCCAGCCCGTGGCCGGGTCGGCGCCCACGGCCGCGACGACGACGTCGGCGGCGACGACCTCCCCGCCGGCCAGCCGCACCTCGGGCGCGCCCCCGGCGCCGGTCCCCACCCCGGTGACGGCCGCGCCGGTGCGCCAGCGCACCCCCGCCGCGGTGTGCCGGCGGGCGACGGCGTCCCCGACGTGCGCGCCGAAGACGCCGCGGGCGGGCGCGTCGCCGCGGTCCAGGACGGTCACCTCCAGCCCGCGGGCCCGCCCCGCCGCGGCGACCTCGCCGCCCAGCAGCCCGCCGCCGACGACGGTGAGGTGCCGGCCCGGGCGCAGCTCGCCCGCCAGCGCGGTGGCGTCCTCCAGCGTGCGCAGCACGTGGACCCCGGCCGGCAGGGCGCCCCCGGCGGTCGGGCCGGGCGGTCGCCGCGCCCGCGCGCCCGTCGCCACGACGACGCCGTCCGCGGGCAGCTCCTCGCCGTCGGCCAGCAGGACCGCGCGGGCGTCGGTGTCCAGCCCGGCGGCGGGCACGCCCAGGCGCCAGTCCACGCCCAGGTCCTCGTCGCCGTCCTCGGCCAGCGCCAGGTCCCCGGGGCCGCTCGTGCCCAGCAGCACGCCCTTGGACAGGGGCGGGCGGTCGTAGGGCGCGTGCGGCTCGGCGCCGACGACGACGAGGTCGCCGTCGAAGCCCTCCGCGCGCAGCGCCCGCGCGCTCCACAGCCCCGCCAGCGAGGCACCCACGACGACGACCCGGCGCAGCTGCGGCACCCCGGCAGCATCTCCCACGCCTCCCGGGACCACCTCCCCGGGCGGCGCGCGCCGGTGAGAGCCTGGGGCCGGGACCGCCGGCCGCACCGGCGGCGGCAGCGCGCGACGACGGGGGGTGCCGGCCGTGACGACCAGCGTCTTCGACCTCTTCACCATCGGCATCGGGCCGTCCAGCTCCCACACGGTGGGGCCCATGCGGGCCGCGCACGCCTTCGCCGAGCGCCTGGCCGCCGCCGGGGACCTGGAGCGCACCGCGCGCGTGCGCTGCGAGCTGTTCGGCTCCCTCGGCGCCACCGGGCACGGGCACGGCACCGTGCCCGCGGTCGTCCTGGGCCTGGCGGGGGAGCAGCCGCAGCTGGTCGACCCGGACGCGGCCGGCCCGCTCGTGGAGGCGGTGCGCACCTCCGGGCGGCTGCCGCTGGCCGGCCGGCACCCCGTCGTGTTCTCCGTCGACGAGGACGTCGTCCTGCACCGGCGCGCGCGGCTGCCGTTCCACCCCAACGGCATGGTGTTCGAGGCCCTCGACGCGGCGGGCGTCCTCGTGCAGCGGCGCACCTGGTACTCGGTCGGCGGCGGGTTCGTCCTCGACGAGGACGAGACGGACCGCGAGACGCTGCTGGCGGACCCGACGCCGGTGCCGCACCCGTTCACCACGGGCGCCGACCTGCTGGAGGTCACCGCCCGCACGGGGCTGCGGGTCAGCGACGTCGTGATGGCCAACGAGGTCGCCCGCGGGCGCAGCGAGGCGCAGGTGCGCGAGGGCGTGCTGGCGGTGTGGGCGGTCATGCGCGGGTGCGTGGCCCGCGGCGAGCGCGCCACGGGCACGCTGCCGGGCCGCCTGCGGGTGCGCCGGCGCGCGGCGGCCCTGCGCGAGCGGCTGCTCGCCGAGCCGGAGGGCGGCGACCCGCTGCGCGCCCTGGAGTGGGTGGGGCTGTGGGCGATCGCCGTCAACGAGGAGAACGCCGCCGGCGGGCGCGTGGTCACCGCCCCCACCAACGGCGCCGCCGGGATCGTGCCCGCCGTGCTGCACCACTACCTGCGGCACGTCCCGGGCGCCGACGAGGACGGGGTCGTGCGGTTCCTGCTCACCGCGGCCGCGGTCGAGGTGGTCGTCAAGGAGGGCGCGTCGATCTCCGGGGCCGAGGTCGGCTGCCAGGGGGAGGTCGGGTCGGCGTGCGCGATGGCCGCCGCGGGGCTGGCGGAGGTCCTCGGCGGCACCCCGGAGCAGGTGGAGAACGCCGCCGAGATCGGCATCGAGCACAACCTCGGCCTGACGTGCGACCCGGTCGGCGGGCTCGTGCAGATCCCCTGCATCGAGCGCAACGCGGTGGGGGCGGTGAAGGCCGTGACGGCGGCGCGGATGGCGCTGCGCGGGGACGGCCGGCACCACGTGAGCCTGGACGACGCGGTGCGCACGATGCGGCAGACGGGCGCCGACATGAAGGAGGAGTACAAGGAGACCTCCCGCGGCGGGCTCGCCCTCAACGTCGTGGAGTGCTGACGGCGCCCTCCTCGCGCGCCGGGCCGAACACCACCACGGCGGCCGCGCAGACGGCGAGGCCCACCAGGGTCGCCGGGCGCAGCGGGTCGCCGAACACCGCCCACGCCCACAGCGCCGTCACGGGCGGTGTCAGCCACAGCAGGGTGCTGGCCCGGGCGGGGCCCGAGCGGCGCACGACGGCGACGTAGCTGCCGTAGCCGCCGATCCCGGCCAGCACCGCCGACCAGAGCACCGCGCCGGCGAAGCCGGGCACCGGCGGCGGGGCCAGCGCGCCGGTCGCCAGCGCCCACGCGCTGAACACGACGGCGCTGACGGCGCTGTGCGCGGCCAGGGTGGTCATCGGGCCGCCGGGCGCGGGCCAGCGCCGCTGCAGCACGGTGCCCACGGCCAGCGAGGCGGTGGCCGCCACGGGCAGCAGGACCGCGGCGCCGCCGAAGGTGCCCGCGCGCAGGTCCCCGGAGACGACGACGGCCACGCCGGCCGTGCCCACGACCAGGCCCACCAGCCGGCGGGCGCCCACCCCGCGCCGGCTCGTCAGCGCCACCAGCAGCACCACGAGGGCCGGTTGCAGGGCCGCGACGAGGGCCGTGGTGCCCGCCGGGACGCCCGCGGAGACGGCGGCGAAGACGCCCGCGAGGTAGCCGACCTGGACCAGCAGGGCGAGGACGACCTGGCGCAGCAGGTCCGCGGCGCTCAGCCGCGCCCCCCAGGTGCGCGCGGCCCGGACGAGCCAGGGGACCAGCAGGACGGTGGTGAGCAGGTAGCGCCACGCCAGCGTCGTGGCCGGCGGGGCGTGGGGAGCGGCGAGCTCGGCGCCGATGAAGCCGGAGCTCCAGCAGACGACGAGGCCCGCGCCGAGCAGCAGGTCGCGCGAGCGCCGGCCGGTGGTCCCGGCCACCGGGTGGTCGAGGGGTGCCTGGACGGAGTCCTGAGCAGTCACCCCTTCAGGTAACCATACCGGTCGGTATACTCACAGTCCAGCGGACGTGGGCGACGATGGGCGGGTGGAGGTCGAGCGGGTGGGTGCGGGAGACGTGGTCGAGGAGAGCGGCGGGGCCCGCTGGGACGTGGCGCCCGTCCTGGCGCCGCTGCCGGAGCTCACCCCCGCCGGGACGCGCCTGCTCGACGCCGCCAGCGAGCTGTTCTACGCCCGCGGGGTGCGCGCCGTCGGGGTCGACCTCATCGCCGAGGCCGCCGGGACGACCAAGAAGACCCTCTACGACCGCTTCGGGTCCAAGGACGCGCTCGTCGCCCTCTACCTGCTGCGCCGCGCCCACCGCTGGCGACGGCACCTGCTCGAGCACGTCGGGTCCGCCGGCCCCGCGCCCGCCGACCGCGTGCTCGCCGCCTTCGACGCCGTCGAGGCGTGGATGGGCGAGCAGGAGCGCGGCTGCGCGTTCGTCAACGCCTACGCCGAGGTCGGCGGCACCGACCACCCGGCCGTGCCCGTCGTGCGCGCCGAGAAGGCCTGGATGCGCCGCTTCTTCGACGACCTCGCCGGCGACGAGCGGCTGGGCGCCCAGCTGCACGTGCTGTACGAGGGCGCGATGGTGACGATGACCGCCGGCGGGGACCGCGACGCCCCGCGCACCGCGCGGGAGGCCGCCCGCGCGCTGGTGGCCGCCGCGGCCCGGTGAGCGCCCCCGGCCCCCCGGCGGTCGCGGGCAGGCACCGGCGGGCGGTGCTCACGGCACCTCGAGCCGGGTCAGGTCGACGCCGTCGGGCGTCACGGTGACGAGGGTGCGGTCGGGCACGTCGGTCCAGGCGGGGTCGTCGTCCCACGGTTCGCTCGCGAGGGCCACGCCGTCGGGGGTGCGCAGGACGCTGAGGGTGTCGCCCCACGTGGTGGCGACCAGGCGCTCGCCGTCGGTGGCCAGGACGTTCAAGCGCGCGGTGGGATCGGCGGCGCCGGCGGCGGCCACCCGTCCGGCCAGCTCCCCGGGGTCGGCGAGCAGGTGCGCGGCCAGCACCGCGCTGTCGCACACGGACTCCGCCGCGGGCCAGGCCGCGGCGGGCAGGACGGCGCGGTCCACGACGCCGTTGTGGGACAGCAGCCAGCGCCCGCGCGCGAAGGGGGCGCAGGCGCTCTCGTCGGCGGGCATCCCGACGGTGGCGTCGCGCACGGCGGCGAGCACGCAGCCCGAGGCGACGTGCGGGGCGACGGAGGTCAGCGACGCCTCCGCCCACACCGGCCGCGGGGAGCGCCAGCGGGCGGGTTCGGGCCGCGCGGGGCTGTACCAGCCGACGCCCCACCCGTCGGCGTTGACGGTGCCGTGCGCCTGCCGCCGCGGCTCCCAGCTCTGGTGCAGCAGGCCGTGCGCGGGTTCCAGCAGGAGCTCCGCCAGGGTCCGCGGGGCCCCCAGCCAGGCGAGGTGGCGGCACACTCAGGCGTCCCAGGCCAGGCGCAGGCCGGTGAAGACCTGCCGCCGGACCGGGAGGTCCCAGTTGCGGAACGAGGGGCGCACCGCCTCGGCGGCGGTGGACCACGCACCGCCGCGCAGCACGCGGTAGCGGCCGTCGAAGAACGGGGCGGAGTAGTCCGCGTAGAGCATCGCCGAGAAGCCCGGCCACGGGGCGAAGACGGAACTGGTCCACTCCCACACGTCGCCGATCATCTGCTCGGCGCCGCACGCGGAGGCGCCCGCGGGGTACGCGCCGACCTGGGCGGGCCCGAGCGCGGTGCCGCCGAGGTTCGCGCGGTCCGCCCCGGGCGGTGCGTCGCCCCACGGCCAGCGGCGGCGCCGGCCGGCGGCGGGGTCCCACACGCAGGCCTTCTCCCACTCCACCTCGGTGGGCAGCCGCCCCCCGGCCCAGCGCGCGTACGCCTGCGCCTCGTGGAAGTCCACGTGCTGCACGGGTTCGGCGGGGTCCACGGCGCGCACGACGCCGAACCGGCGCCGCGTCCACCAGCCGGCGCCGTCGGGTTCCCACGACATCGGCGCGCGCAGCCCCTGCCCGCAGCGGTGGGCCCAGCCCTCCGCGGTCCACAGCCGCGGGTCGTCGTAACCGCCGGCGGCGACGAACGCGGCCCACTCGCCGCAGGTGACGGGGACGCGGGCGATGCGGAACGCGGGCACGTGCACCTCGTGCCGGGGCAGTTCGTTGTCCAGCGCCCAGGGCTCGACGGCGGGGTCCGCGCCCAGCGGGAACGGGCCGGCCGGGACGAGGACGGCGTCGGCGGGCACGGGCCGGCCCGGCGGGGTGGGGGTGGGCGCCAGCAGGGGTGCACCGGCGCGCAGGTTGTGGGTGGCCAGCATGGTCTCGCCGTGCTGGAACTCGTGCTGGGCGACCATGCCGGCGGGGAAGTGGACGTCGTCGGGCCCGGAGCGCTCCAGGGCGTCCAGGACGCGCCCGCGCACCTCGGCGAGCGCGCGGCGGGAGGCGGCCGGGTCCAGCAGCGGCAGCTGCGTGCGGGTGGCGCGGGGGTGCTCGAACGCGTCGTACAGGCAGGCGACCGCCGGGTGGAAGACGGGGTCGCGGTCGGGGTCGGCGGCCTGCAGCAGCCACTGCTCCTCCTGCTGGCCGACGTGGGCGAGGTCCCACACGAGCGGGCTCATCAGCGGGGAGTGCTGGGCGGTCAGCTCCGCGTCGTCGGCCCCGGTGAGGGCGAGGGTGGTGCGGCGCGCGGACCCCAGGGCGGCGACGGCCGCCTCCAGCCCGGCCGCCCCGCCCGCGGCGGGGGTGGTCGTCGGCGTGCCGGTCATCGCAGCTCCTCCGCGGTCAGGCAGGCGGCCGGACCGTCGCGGCGGGCCCGGTCCAGGACGAGGTCGGCCGGGTGGCGCCCGGCGTCGAGCAGGTCCGCCCACGCCTCGACGCACCCGCGCAGGGCGGCGGGCACGGCGGGCAGGGCGGCGTCGAGGAGGCCGCGGGCTGCGCGGGCGGTGTCGGGACCGCAGCCGTCCACGACGGCGGCGGCCGCGTCGGCGGCGCGCTCGTCGTCGACGACGGTGGCGACGACGGCGGTCAGGCCGGGCCACCAGGCGGCGGGCAGGGCGTCCAGGACGCGCAGCTCGAGGAACCCGCGCACCCGCACCGGCGGCCACAGGGTGCTCAGGTGCAGGTCGACGTCGGCGCCGGTGGGCGCCCGTCCGTGCAGCGGCCGGCGCCCGCTCGCCCAGTCGGCCAGGGTGACCGGTCCGCGCACCGCGCGGCAGGGGGCGTGCTCGCCGTCGCGCACGAGCATGACGGGCGCCGAGAGCGCGAACGCGGCCCACGCCCCCGCCGGATCGGTGGCGCCGGTGCCGCCGGCGCCACCGGCGGGGCGGGTGCAGCGGCCGGGTTCCAGGCGGCGCCACACGCCCTGGCGGGTCGAGCGGGTGCCGTCGGCGCGGCCGGCGAGCAGCGGGCTGCAGGCGCCCAGGGCGGCGAGGGCCGGCAGCAGCCGGTGCAGGTGCGCCAGCCGGTGCGGCCACCGTTGGGCGGGACCGGCGTCGAGGTTGACCTGCAGGGAGGCGGTGGAGCACATCATGGCGGCGCCGTCCGCGGCGTGACCGGCGGCGGCGAAGTGCTCGGCCATCGCCGCGTACCGGGACCCGGGGTGGACGCGCTCGGGCGTGCGCACGAGGTCGGTGCCGGTGCTCAGCAGGGCGACGCCGTCGGCGGCCAGGACGGCGTCGACGTGCGCGGCGTCGCGGCGCAGCGCCTCCACGGCGGCCGCCACGCCCGGCAGCGGCGGGCTGGACAGCTCCACCTGACCGCCGGGTTCCAGGGTGACCCGGCTGCCGGCGGGCGGGACCACCCCGCGCAGCGCGCCGTCGAGGCGGTCCCAGGCGACGCGGCGGCCGGGGCGGCGCAGGTCCACCGCGTGCCGTTCGAGCTCCAGGCCGACGGAGCCCGGCGGCCCGTCGCGGAGGGCGCCGGCGGTGATGCGCGCGCGGACGCCGTCGACGTCGAGGGGAGCGTCGAGGGGGGCGTCGAGGGGGGCGTCGTGGCCCCCCGCCCCGTCACCGGGCGTCCGCTCGACCGAGGGCAGCGCTGACACGGGGCCCCTTCCAGGTCCGGACCGGCTCCCTGAGGAGCCGCGGGTCGGCGTGGGGCCACCGGTCGTGGCCTCGTCGCGAGACTGGCACGCGCCCCCGGCACCGGCAAGAGCACCCGCGCACCCCGCCGCGCCCCCCGCCGCGCCCCCCGCCGACCGGGCCACCACCCCGGAGGACGGGCTCGCGGCGGACACCGGTGAGCGACGATGGACCGCGTGCGGGAGGCGGGCGCGGTGGAGGGCGCGGTGGAGGGCGCGGTGGGGGACGCGGTGGAGGACGCGGTGGGCGCTCCGGGCGACGGCCCCCGGCTGCTCGTCGTCGACAACCACGACTCGTTCACCTTCAACCTCGTCGAGCTGCTGCACGAGGTGACGGGCGTGCGCCCCCGCGTCGTCGCCAACGACGACCCCGGGTTCTCCCTGGCCGACCTCGACGCGCACGACGGGGTCGTCCTGTCCCCGGGGCCCGGCTCCCCGCACGTGCCCACGGACCTCGGGCACTGCTCCGCCGTCCTGGCCGCCGCGCGCGTGCCGGTGCTCGGCGTCTGCCTGGGCCACCAGGCGATCGCCGCCGCCGCCGGCGGCACCGTCGGCCCCGCCCGCGAACCCGTCCACGGCCGCGTCTGGCCCGTCCACCACCGCGGGGACGGGCTGTTCGCCGGGCTGCCCGGACCCCTGGAGGCCGTGCGCTACCACTCCCTCGTCGTCACCGACCCCGGTCCCGACCTCGTCGTCGACGCCTGGACCGCCGACGGGGAGGTCATGGCCCTGCACCACCGCGAGCGGCCCTGGTACGGCGTGCAGTTCCACCCCGAGTCCGTCAGCTCGCGCGCCGGGCGGGAGCTGCTGCGCGCGTTCACCGCGCGGTGCGGCGCGGGCAGCCGGACCTCGGTGACCGCCGTTCGCGCGGTGGACACGCTGCCGCGCAGCACTTCCCGGGACGTCGTCGCCGGTCCCGCCGCCCGCCGCACCGTGCGGCCCGCGCCCGGCTGGACGCCCGCCCTGGCCCACGAGCTGCTGTTCTCCGGCGCCGCCGTGGCCGCCTGCCTGGCCGGCGACGCGGAGGGTTTCGGCCGCTCCGGGCGCTCGGTGTCCGTGGCCGTCGCCGGGGACGCCGGCTGGTGGGCGCGCGCCGACGACGCCGTCCCGCGGGTGGACGTCGAGCGGGCCGGGAGCGTGGTGAGCGAGCACCTGACCGCCGTGGAGTGGCTGGAGCGCACCTGCGCCCGGTTGCCCGAGGTTCCCGGCCACCCCGGTCTCGTCGGGTTCCTCGGCTACGAGGCCGCCTGCGCCGACCTCGACCCGCCCGCGGAGTTCGCCGCCACCCCCGACGCGGTCTGGGTGTTCGGCGACCGCGTCGTGCAGTTCGACCACGGCAGCGGCGAGGTGGAACTGCTCGCCCTGGGTGACGGCGCCGAGGAGTTCACGGCCGCGGCGGCCGAGCTGCTGAGCGCACCGCCGCCGCCGGCGCTGCCCGGCCACGGCGTGCGTGTGATCGGGGCCGGACCGCGCGCGCGGCACGGGCGCGCGGAGTACCTGGACCTCGTCGGCGCCTGCCACGACCTCATCCGCCGCGGGGAGTCCTACGAGCTGTGCCTGACGACGGCGCTGTCCGCCGACGTGGAGGGGTTCGCGGCCGAGCGCGTCCTGCGCGCCCTCGTCGCCGAGCGGCCCGTGCCCTCGGCGGGCGTCGTGCGCTGCCCCGGCACGAGCCTGGTCAGCCTGTCCCCGGAGGGTTTCCTCGACGTGGTCCCCGACCCCGCCACGGGGACCCGCACCGCCCGCAGCCGCCCCATGAAGGGCACCCGCCCGCGCGGGGCCGACCCGGCCGAGGACGCGCGGCTGCGCGCCGAGCTGGCGGCCTCGGAGAAGGACCGCGCCGAGAACCTCATGGTCGTCGACCTCGTGCGCCACGACCTCGCCCACGTCGCCGTGCCCGGCAGCGTGCGCGTGGAGGAGCTGTTCGGCGTCCACGCCTTCCCCGCCTCGCACCAGATGACCAGCACCGTCGCCGCGGAGCTGCCCGCCGGCGTGCCCACCGTCCGCTGCGTGCGGGCGCTGCTGCCCGGCGGGTCCATGACCGGCGCGCCCAAGCTGCGCACCGTGCAGCTGCTGCGCCGCCTCGAGGGCGCGCCCCGCGGGATCTACTCCGGCGTGCTCGGCGTGCTCGGCGCCGACGGCTCCGCGGTGCTGGGCATGGTGATCCGCTCGTTCGTCCACCACGGCGGGCTGCTGACGTACGGGGTCGGGGGAGCGGTCACCCAGCTGTCCGACGCCGCCGACGAGCACGCCGAGGTCCTCGTCAAGGCCCGGCCGTTCCTCGACGTCGTCGGGCCCCTCCCGCCGCGCGAGGACCGGGCCGCCCGCGGTCGCTGACCCGTCCCGGGTCCGGTCGCCACCGGCCGCGGGCGGGAAGCCCCCTGACGCTCAAGACCTGCCCGGTGGCCGCCGAAGCGGTGGGAGGCGCGCTCGCGCCCCGACGGCGAGGAGCCCACGCATGCCCGCAGCACCCGAGAGCGGCCACCGGTCGTCCTGGATCTCCGACCGGCCCGTCGGGGTGCGCATCGGCGCCGGCGTCGCCGTCGGCGCGCTCGTCGCCCTCGCCGTGGGCGGGGTCGCCGCGGCCCGGCTGACGGACCTGCGCGACGCCACGGCCGCCACCTACTCGCAGAGCGTGCAGCCGCTGGTGGACCTGTCCGCGGCCCAGCGCGGCTACCAGGCCGCCAGGGCGCGGGTCGTGGAGTACCCCGCCGCCAGCCCGGAGGTCCGCGCGAAGCTGCTCACGCAGTTCGAGGAGAAGTCGGCCGACCTCGCCGCCGGCCTCGACGCGTACGCTCCCCACGCCGCGGACCCGGCCCAGGTGGAGGCCCTGCGCGCCGCGCAGGAGCAGATCAGCGCGCTCTTCCTCGACACCCTCGTGCCGCAGGCCGACAGCGGTGACGTCACCGGCGCGGCCACGACCTACCGGGAGGTGGTCCTCCCCGTGGTCACGACGGGCGCCGACGCCATCGAGGCGGCCGGCGCGGCGGAGGAGGCCGCCGCCAGGGCCCGCACGGACGCCGCCACCGACGCCGCGTCCTCCGCGCTGCTGCTCGTCTGGCTGGTCCTGGGCGCGGGCCTGGCGCTCGCCGGGCTCGTCGCCGTCGTCGTCGTGCGCGGCATCACCCGACCCCTGAGCCGCGTGTCCGACGTCCTCGACGCGGTCGCCGAGGGCGACCTCACCCGGGACGCCGGGATCCGCAGCGGCGACGAGATCGGGCGCATGGCGCAGAGCCTGCAGCGCGCGACGACGCACCTGCGCACCGTCGTGCAGTCGATCACGGCGACGTCCTCGTCGCTGGCGCGGTCCAGCACCGAGCTGTCCTCCACCAGCGCCGAGCTCGCCGGCCACGCCGACGCCGCCGCCAGCCAGGCGGGAGTCGTCTCCGACGCGGCGCAGGAGGTCTCGCGCACGGTCTCGACCCTCGCCGCGGGCAGCGAGGAGATGGGTGCCAGCATCCGCGAGATCAGCGTCAGCGCCGCCGAAGCGGCCCGCGTGGCGGAGCAGGCGGTGGAGACCGCCTCCGCCGCCGACCAGACCGTCAGCAAGCTCGGCGACAGCTCCCGCGAGATCGGCGACGTCGTCAAGGCCATCACCGCCATCGCCGAGCAGACGAACCTGCTGGCGCTCAACGCCACCATCGAGGCGGCCCGCGCGGGAGAGATGGGCAAGGGGTTCGCGGTCGTCGCCGGCGAGGTGAAGGAACTCGCCCAGCAGACCGCCCGCGCCACCGAGGACATCACCCGCCGCGTCGACGCCATCCAGGCAGACACCGGTCACGCGGTCAGCTCCATCGCGCAGATCCGCGAGGTCATCGCCCGGATCAGCGACTACCAGACGACCATCGCCTCGGCCGTGGAGGAGCAGACCGCGACGACGGCCGAGATGAACGGCAACGTCAGCGAGGCGGCGAACTCCTCCGAGGACATCGCGCGCAACATCTCCACCATCGCCGGCACCGCGGGGGCCACCACCCGCGCCGCCGAGCAGACCCGGCAGGCGTCCGCCGACCTGGGCGCGCTGTCGGCCGAGCTGTCGGAGTCGGTGGGCCGCTTCCGCGTGTGAGCCGGGCCGTCCCGCCCGCTCCAGCGGGCGGGACGCCGGGTCCTCCTAGCTGCGGGGCGTCCCCACGTGGACGACGACCTGGCCGTCGACGACGGACACGGCGTGCGTGCGCACCGGGCGCACGGCGGGCGGGCCGGACGGTCGTCCCGTGCGCAGGTCGAACGCGGAGGCGTGCAGCGGGCACTCCACCGAGCAGTCCTCCACGAAACCCTCCGACAGCGACGCCTCGGCGTGCGAGCAGGTGTCGTCCAGGGCGTAGAACTCGCCCGCGTCGTTGAACACCGACACGGGCACGTCGAGGTCCAGGCGCAGCACCTCGCCGGGCGGCAGGTCGCCCACGGCGCAGGCGACAACGTCGTTCGGTCCGGTCTGCGCTGGCATGGCTCCCCGTCGTGGTCGGTGGTGCGTGATCAGTGCGTGATCAGTGCGTGGTCGCTGGACAGTAGGTCACGGCGGCAGCCGGCGCGCCAGCCGGACCGCGCCCCGGGCCACCAGGTCGGGGAACACCGTCGGCAGCGCGCGCGCCAGGGCGTCCGCCAGGCGGGCGTCGCGCCCCACCAGCACCCGGGCGCGCCGGCGCTCCACCCCGTCCAGGACGGTGCGCGCCGCCACGTGCGGCGGCAGCCGCAGCAGCCGCTCGAACCGCTCGGTGCCCGCCAGGGCCTGCTCGGCGCTGACGCCGCTGCCCCGGCGCGCCGCGCGGGCGATGCCGGTCGCCACCCCGCCCGGGTGCACCGTCGTCACGCCCACCCCGGCCGGCCGCAGCTCGCCCCGCAGCGCCTCGGCGAAACCCCGGACCCCGAACTTGCCCGCCGCGTAGGACGTCTGACCCGGCGGGGCCACCAGGCCGAACAGGCTGGACAGGAACACCAGGTGCGAGCCGGTGTTGCGCCGCAGGACGGGCAGCAGCGCCGACGTCAGCCGCACCCCCGCGACGAGGTTCACCTCCAGCGACCACAAGAACTCCTCCACGGTCACCTGCTCGAACCGCCCGCTGAGCACCGCGCCGGCGTTGTTGACCAGCAGCGTCGTGCCGGGGTGCTCGCGGGCCACGCGCTGCGCGGTGCGCGTCGTGGCGTCCGGGTCCGCGAGGTCCACGACGTGCCCGGCGACCGCGACGCCCTCGCGGCGCGCCCGGTCGGCGACCGCCGCCAGACCGTCGCCGTCGCGGTCGAGCAGCACGAGCGCGCTGCCGCGGCGGGCCAGCTGCAGGGCCAGCTCGCGCCCGATCCCGTGCGCGGCGCCCGTGACGACGGCCTCAGCGCCCGCGAACCGGAACGCTCGCACGCGCCGGCACCTCCTGCCGCGCGGGGGGACCCAGCACCAGCCCGGCGCCGGCCGGCAGGCGGCGGAAGCGCCACCGCTCGTGCGGGTAGCTCTGCCGCAGGCGCCACGGGTCGCGGGTGCCCTGCCGCGGCAGGCGGTCCGCGGCCCGGTGCACGTACCCGGAGTCCAGGTCCAGCAGGGGCCGCGTCGGCCCGTCCGGCACGGGGCCCGGCGCGACCGTCGCCGCGCCCGAGGCGTCCAGCAGGCCCAGGACCCGCGCGACGTGCCGGGCCACCAGGTCCACCCGCAGCGTCCAGGAGCTGTTCGTGTACCCCAGGACGAACGCGAAGTTCGGCACCCCCGACAGCATCGACCCGCGGTGCACGAGCGCGCGGGCCGGGTCGACCTCGCGGCCGTCCACGCGCAGCGCGGCACCGCCGAACAGCTGCAGCTCCAGGCCGGTCGCGGTCACCACCACGTCGGCGGGCAGCTCGCGGCCCGAGACCGTCCGCACCCCCGTGGGCGTGAAGGAGTCCAGGGCGTCGGTGACGACCGAGGCCGACCCGTCGGACAGGGCGCGGAACAGGTCGCCGTCGGCGCTGACGCACAGGCGCTGGTCCCACGGCGCGTACCGCGGCGTGAAGTGGGTGGCGACGTCGAAACCCGGCGGCAGGCGCCGGCGCACGCCGCGCAGCAGGACCCGGCCGGTCAGGCGCGGCGCGTGCCGCGCGAGGCGGTACGTCAGCCAGTGCGCCGCGATCCGCTGCGCCCGCACGCGCCGGTGCGAGCGCCGCGCCGACCGCGGGTCGCGCGAGGGCAGCGAGGTGATCCACGTCGGGCTGCGCTGCAGCATCGTCACGTGCGCCGCGGTGCGCGCCAGCTGCGGCACGAGCGTCACGGCGGTCGCGCCGCTGCCGACGACCACGACGCGGCGACCCGTCACGTCCAGGTCCTGCGGCCACTCCTGCGGGTGGACGACCGCGCCGGTGAACTCCTCCTCGCCCGCGAACCGGGGCCGGTGCCCGGTGTCGTAGCGGTAGTACCCGGTGCAGCCCAGCAGGAACCGGCAGGTGAACCTCCTGCGGGAACCGGTCACGTCGACGTCGACGTCCCAGCGCCCGCGCGCGCTGGAGAACTCCGCGGACACCACGCGGTGCCCGGTGCGGACCAGGCGGTCCACGCCCGTGCGCCGCGCCACGTCCGCGAGGTAGGTGCGGATCGACGGGCCGTCGGCGAGGACCTGCTCGCCGGGCCACGGCGCGAACGCGTACCCGAACGTCGCCATGTCCGAGTCCGAGCGCACGCCCGGGTAGCGGAACAGGTCCCACGTGCCGCCGACCCGCTCGCGCGCCTCCAGCACCAGCACCGCGTCGCCCGGCCGCTCGCGCGTCAGCGTCACGGCCGCCCCGATGCCGGAGACGCCCGCGCCCACGACGAGGACGTCGACGTGCTCCGGCTGCTCCGCGTCGTCCGCACCGCTGGCGTCCCTCACCGCCCCACCGTCCGGTGCCCGCCCACGGCTGTCAAACGGTCGCCCCCCGTCCCCGCCCTCCCCGCGTCCCACCCCCTCCTCCGCCGTGATCATGCACGGGTGGACGCTCACGCATCCATGATCACTGTGATCTTGCTGGGTTTCCCAGCAAGATCAGGGCGGGGGCGGGGGCGGGGGCGGGGGGGGGGGGGGGGGGGGGGGGGGGGGGGGGGGGGGGGGGGGGGGGGGGGGGGGGGGGGGGGGGGGGCGCCGGCCCCCCCCCCCCCCCCCCCCCCCCCCCCCCCCCCGCCGGGCGGCTGGCGCGCGGGCGCACGTACGCGCGCGCCGGCCAGGTCGCCGACCTGCGCGTGCGCGCCGGGGCGGTGACGGCCCGGGTGCAGGGCAGCCGCCCGCGCCCGTACCTGGTCGAGGTGGGGGTGCGGCGCTGGACGCCCGCGGAGACGGAGGCCGTGGTCGCGGTGGTCGTCGCCAACCCCCTGATGCTGGCGCCGCTGTTCGCCGGGGACGTGCCGCCCGCGCTGGTCGAGCTGCTCGGCGAGGTCGGCGTGGACCTGCTGGCGC
Source organism: Kineococcus haloalkalitolerans (assembly GCF_050871905.1). Lineage (NCBI taxonomy): Bacteria > Bacillati > Actinomycetota > Actinomycetes > Kineosporiales > Kineosporiaceae > Kineococcus > Kineococcus haloalkalitolerans. The sequence continues at coordinate 55,471 of NZ_JBJLSH010000013.1, read as the reverse complement.
GCGGCGCGGAGGTCGCCTACGACTGCAGCTGCCCCGACGACGGGGAGCCGTGCAAGCACGCCGCGGCGGTCGTGTACGCGCTGGCCGAGCGCCTGGACGACGACCCCTCGCAGGTCCTGGCGCTGCGCGGGGCCGACCTGGGGGCGCTGCTGCGCCGGGTGGAGCGGGCGGCGTCGGGCCCGGCGCCGGCGGTGGACGACCTGTCCGCGCGCACCGCGGACTTCTGGACGGGCACCGGGGACTGGCCGGACCTGCCGCTGCCGGACCCCGCACCGGGCCGGACGGTCGCCGACGACCTCGACGAGCTGGTCCTGGGGCCGGGGGCGGCGGGCACCGCGGACGCGCTGCGGCCCTGGTACGCCGCGGTCGTCCGGGCACCGGGGACCCGCCGCCGGGGCGCCCGCTGAGGACCTCGGAGGACCTCCACAGCCCTCAACCCTCACGTCGCGTGAGGGCATTGTGACGGTCCGAGGTCGCCGTGGCGCGCAGGGTCAACGCGCCGGTACCGTCCTCGACCTGTGACCCCCTCTGGCACGTCCGCCCGCGCCGCCGAGCAGCTCGAGCCGGTCCTCCACGACGTCCGGAGGCAGTCACCGGTCACCGCCGAGACCGTCCGCCGGCGGGCCGCCGACCCGGCCGCGCCGGTCCTCGTGGACTTCGACCACACGCTCTTCGCGTCCAACAGCACCGAGATGTTCATCGCCCACTGCCGCCCCTCCCTCGTGGTCGCCCTCATCGACCTGCTGGTGCGGGTGCTCGTGCCGTGGCGGCTGGTGCCGCGCGGCCGGGGCCACCGCGTCGGGGACTGGCTGTGCGTCGCGCTCATCGTCGTGCTGACGCCGTGGAACGTGCACCGCTGGCGCCGGGACGCGCCCGCGCTGTTCGAGCGGCACCGCGCCCGCGCGGTCTGCGCCCTGTTCGCCGGCGTCGACCCCGCGCGGCTGACGATCATCTCCTTCGGCATGACCTTCGTCATCAGGGCGCTGCTGGCCCGCAGCGAGTTCGCGGCCGCCGCGCTCGTCGCCACGCCGGCGCTGCCCCGGCCCTCCTGGTTCGCCGGCGGCAAGACGGCCACCGCGACCGCCGCCGTCGGCGCGGACGGGGTCGCCCGGTCCGTCTTCGTCTCCGACTCCCTGCACGACGAGGACCTGCTGCTCGCCGCCGGCACGGGCCTGCTGGTGACCCCGCAGGGCGCGGCGCTGTCCGCCCGCGAGCGCCTGTACGTCCCGCTGCGCTACACCGCGCGGGTCAAGTACTCGCGCCTGTACACCCTCGACCAGTTCCTGCTCGTGGACGCGGCCGTGGTCGTCCTGGCGATCACCTACGACGTGCCCAGCCTGCTGCGCTTCGCGCTCGTCGTCCCGCTGCTGCTGCTGTCGCTCATGGCGGTCTACGAGATCGGCTACCACGAGAACGACGTGCACGCGGCGAACTTCGAGGAGCGCCCCGTCCTCGACCCGCAGGTCTCGCGCTACCTGGACTACCCGATCCGGACGCAGGCGTGGGTGTGGGCGCTCGGCGCCGCGGCGGCCGCGCTCGGCCTGGCCGTCGCCCTGGGCGAGCTGGCCACCGGCGAGCTGCTGCGGGCCGGCCTGTCGTGGGTGGGGCTGCTGGTCGTGCTGCGCGCGGTGTTCTTCGCCTACAACCGGGTCCGGGTGCACGCGCGGGTCTTCCTCTACCCCGTGCTGCAGGTGCTGAAGTACGGCGCCGTCTTCCTCGTGTTCGTCCCCACCACCGTGGGCGTGGTGCTGGTGCTGAGCCAGGTCATGGCGATGTGGGCGGTGTACGTCGTCTACCGCCTCGGCGGGCGCAAGGAGGACCTGGACCGGGACCTGTTCGGCTCCGTGGCCTTCCTCGTGGCCGCCGGCCTGCTCCTCATGGCCGACCTCGTGCACGGCGGGCTGTCCCACGCGGGCGCCGGCCACGCGTCGGTCGCCGAGACCTCCTTCGCGCTCGCCCTGCTGTGGGCGCTGGCCCGCACGGGCAAGGGGCCGCTGATGCGCCGGCTGCGGGCCCGGCGGGCGCTCGCGGTCTGACCGCGGGCAGCCGCGCACCCACCGGGGCGGGTGCCGCCCTCAGTCCCGTGCGCGCACCGGGAGGAGCTGCAGCGCCTCGCGGCGCACCCGCTGCGCGGTGCGCAGGGACACCGGGTGACCGGCGGCGGCGAGGTGGCCGAGGAGGGCGGCGGCGGTGAGCGACGGGTCCGCGCCCAGCGCGGCCACGGCCACGGCCAGGCGGGCGGCTCGGTGGGCTCGCTGCGCCTGCGCGGTCGGCGGGACCAGCGGCAGCACCGGCTCGTCCGCGGCCGCGGTGGGCACGGACACCCCGGTGGTCGCGGCGGACGGGGGCAGCGCGTCCAGCGGCTCGTCCGGCGCCGCGTCCAGCGGCTCGTCCCGCGGGGCCGCGGGCGGCGCGGGAGCGGGGTCGGCCGCGGAGCCGGGCCCGGGGACGGGGCGCGGGCGGCGCCGCCGCACCACGCCCGGGACCGCCGCGAGCGCGGCGGACAGCCCGACGACCCCGAGGCCGCCGGCGCGCACGACGTCGGAGCCGATGCTCAGACCGGCGACGTCGAGGCCGCGCGCGGCGGTACCCGCGCCGGCGGCTGCGGCGGCGCCCGGCGCGGCGGCGCCCGGCGCGGCGGCGGTCAGCTGCACGGGTTCGCCGTGCTCGTGGTCGCCGACGTCGAGGACGAGCTGCCCCGCGCCGAGCCGGAACGCCACGCCGTCCGGGAACGGCGTCGTCACGGTGCCGTCGGCGGCGGCGAGCCGGGGCAGCAGCCGCACCCGCACGCCGCCCGAGCTGCCCGTGCGCTCCCGCACGCGCGCGACGACGGCCTCCAGCCGCGCGACGTCCAGCGGCACCCGCAGCCGGGCGGTCCCGTCCTCGACGACCGCGGTGCCGTCGAGGACGACGGTGCGGCGCCAGCCGTCGTCGGTGCTGAGCAGCACCTCCACGCCCAGGACGGCGTCCTCGGGCGTGGAGACGTCCACGGTGACGTCGACGCCGGGGGTGAGCGCCGTCCAGACGGGGTCGCCCGTGACGAGCCGCCCGTCGTCGTAGACGAGGGGGTCGGCGGCGGCGGTGTAGCCGACGGTGGCGGTCGGCGCCGCGGCGGTCGGCGCGGCGGACCCGGCCGCGACGTCGCTCGACGTCGCCGCCGCGGACACGGGCAGTCGTGCGCTCACGACGAGCAGCACCGCCCCCGCGACGAGGCCCGCGGTGGCGGCGGCCGACAGCCGCGACGCGCGGTCACCGCCGGAGCCCGCGGGGGTGGGCGGCGCGGACGCGGTGGCCGCGTCCGGCGCGGTGCGGCGGCGGGAGCGCCGGCCGGCGGCGAGCACGAGCAGCACCGCGCCGGCGGCCAGGACGGGCACGACGAGGCGGGCGGGGCCGAGGAACCGTCCCGCACCGGGGACGTGGAACCACAGCTCGCCCACGAGCGCGTCGGCGGGCACGAGGTCCGGGTCGTCCCACGTGTTGCTGTCGCCGCGGAAGCGGAACCCGTCCTCCCCCGCGGCGATGACGCGGTGCAGGACGGTGATGCCGACCGTGGGGCTGCGGTAGGCGACGACGTCGCCGACGGCGTACGACGGTCGCTCGCGCACGACGGCGAGGTCCCCGGTGTGGAACGTCGGCAGCATGCTCGTGCCGGACGTGACGACGTAGCTGGTGCGCCCGCCCAGCAGCGGCGGCGCCAGCAGCGCCCACGCGACGAACGCGACCACGGCCAGGAGGGCGGCGGGCAGGACGCGCCGCCACCGCGGGGCGGGGAGCGCGGGGCGGTCGTCGCGAGCGGCCGCCCCGGCCGCTCGCGACGACCGGGTCATCAGCTGGCCAGCGTGGCGTTCGCGTCGGTGACCAGGACGTTGAGGCTCTCCGCCGCGGTGGTGCTGCTGGAGACGGGGCAGGCCGCCACGCCGGCGGTGACGGTGCAGGTGGTCCAGCCGGCGCCGTTGAACGCCGCGCGGACGACCAGGCCGGTGAAGTCGGTGGGGTTGCTGAACGTCAGCTCGACCGAGTTGATGGTCTTGCCGTCGGAGCTGAGCTTGTACTCCGTCTTGGTCACGGTGCCGCCCGTGATGGTCGACTCGCCGTAGCCGGCGACGGTGGTCGCCGGGACGCCCGAGATGGCGTTCGTCGACGCCCCGCCCAGGGAGAACGCGACGGCGCCGGCCGCGGCGACGCCCGCGAGCAGCAGGTGGCTCTTCATCATGGTGGTGCCTCTCCTCGTGGACCGGGCTCTCCCGCCCGGCCGTCGCGACCCCGTCCGGCGCCGCGTCGGTTCGTTTGCCGAAGTTCTCATCGGCGCGACGAGGAGCCGGGACCAGCGCACGAGGAGCGGACCGCCTGACCGCCCCGGCGTGTCCGCCCGTCCGGAGCAGTCGTGGTCCACGGCGCGTGACGACACGCCGGTCACCGGGGCCGGGGCGGAGGAGGTGCCCGGACGCACGGACGCGGTGGCACGACCGGGTGCACCGGTCGCGCCACCGCGTCGGGTGGTGCGGGTCAGGCCGTGACGGGCACGATGTCCGGCGCCCGCAGGCGCACCGCGTCGGCGCTGGCGTCGTCCGGCTCCTCCTGCGAGGCCCGCTCGGCGGCCACGCGCTGCAGGTAGTGCTGCACCTCGCGCGAGCGCCGGTCGGCGTCCCAGTCCAGGGCGTCGCCCATGAGCTGGGCGACCAGCTCGGCCGACTCGGTGCCCCGGTCGTAGGTCTCGATGGAGATGCGGGTGCGGCGGGCCAGGACGTCGTCCAGGTGGCGGGCGCCCTCGTGCGTGGCGGCGTAGACCACCTCCGCCTTCAGGTAGTCGTCCGCCTTCGGCAGCACCTGGCCCAGCTCCGGGTCGGCGGCCACGAGGTCCAGGACCTCGGTGACGAGCGAGCCGTAGCGGTTGAGCAGGTGCTCGACGTGGTCGACGTGGATGCCGGCGCGCGCCGCGAGCTGGTGCCGCTGGTTCCACAGCGCGTGGTAGCCCTCGGCGCCCACGAGCGGCACGTTCTCCGTCGTGGAGGCCGGCACCTTGCCGTCCAGGCCGTCGACGGCCACGTCCACGGCGTCCTTGGCCATGACCCGGTACGTCGTGTACTTGCCGCCGGCGACGACGACGAGGCCGGGCACCGGGTGGCCGACGACGTGCTCGCGCGACAGCTTGCTCGTGGACTCCGACTCCCCGCTGAGCAGCGGGCGCAGCCCCGCGTAGACGCCCTCGACGTCGGCGCGGGTCAGCGGGGACTTCAGCACCGCGTTGGCGTGCTCCAGGACGTAGTCGATGTCCTTGCTGGTCGCGGCCGGGTGGGCCTTGTCCAGCTCCCAGTCGGTGTCGGTGGTCCCGATGATCCAGTGCCGGCCCCACGGGATGATGAACAGCACGCTCTTCTCGGTGCGCAGGATCATCCCGGTCTTCGACTGGATGCGGTCGCGCGGCACGACGAGGTGGATGCCCTTGGAGGCGCGGACCTTGAACTGCCCGCGCGCGCCGACGAGCTCCTGCGTCTCGTCCGTCCACACGCCCGTGGCGTTGATGACCTGCTTGGCCCGCGCGGTGATCTCCGCGCCGGACTCCAGGTCCACGAGCACCGCGCCGATCACCCGCTCGCCCTCGCGGACGAACTCCTTCACGCGGGTGCGGTTGGCGACGTGCGCGCCGTACACGGCCGCCGTGCGGGCGATCATCATGGTGTGGCGGGCGTCGTCGACCTGCCCGTCGTAGTACTGGATGGCGCCGACCATGGCGTCCTCGCGGATGCCGGGCGCCTCCTTCTGCACGCCGCGGCGCGTCAGGTGGCGGTGCCTCTTGAACCCGGCGTTGTTGCCGGAGCTGAACGCCATCGCGTCGTACAGCGCGATGCCGGACCCGACGTAGGGGCGCTCCGCGAACCGCTTCGTCAGCGGGTACAGGAACGGGATCGGCTTCACCAGGTGCGGGCACAGCGTGTTGCGCAGCAGGCCGCGCTCGCGCAGCGCCTCGTGCACGAGGGCGAAGTCGAGCATCTCCAGGTAGCGCAGGCCGCCGTGCACGAGCTTGGAGGAGCGGCTCGAGGTGCCGCTGGCCCAGTCGCGGGCCTCCACCAGGCCGGTGCGCAGGCCGCGGGTGACCGCGTCGAGCGCGGCGCCGGTCCCGACGACACCTCCCCCGACGACGAGGACGTCCAGCTCCCCGTCCGCCATCGCGCGCAGGGCCTCCTCGCGGGACTGCGGGGACAGTGCCTTGCTCTCCACGTCCTTCTCCCTCTCTCGCCGTGCTCGGCGAGCCCGCCGTGCCCGCGGCGGCGGTGGCCGCCGGCGGTGCCGGGCTCTCCCTCGATGGTGCGCGCCTCGCGCACCGTCCGCGCGCGGGCGTCCCGGTGGGGCGCCCGCGCGCGGTGGTCGTGCGGGGCCGCGTCAGTCGACGTCCACCCAGTCCAGCGTCCGCTGGACGGCCTTCTTCCAGCCCTTGTAGCCGTCGGCGCGCTGCTCGTCGCTCCAGGAGGGCTCCCAGCGCTCGCCCTCGTTCCAGTTCTCGCGCAGCTCGTCGGTGTTCGCCCAGAACCCGACGGCCAGGCCGGCGGCGTAGGCGGCGCCCAGCGCGGTGGTCTCGGCCACGACCGGCTTGGAGACCGGCACGCCCAGGACGTCGGCCTGCAGCTGCATGCACAGCTTGTTGGCCGTGATGCCGCCGTCGACCTTGAGGACCTCCACGTCGACGCCGGAGTCCGCGCTCATCGCCTCGGCGACGTCGCGGCTCTGGTAGCAGATCGACTCCAGCGTCGCGCGGGCGATGTGGGCGTTGGTGTTGTACCGGGACAGGCCGACGATCGCCCCGCGCGCGTCGGAGCGCCAGTACGGCGCGAACAGGCCGGAGAAGGCGGGGACGAAGTAGCAGCCCCCGGAGTCCTCCACCTGCGCGGCCAGCGACTCCGACTGCGAGGCGCCGGAGATGATGCCGAGCTGGTCGCGCAGCCACTGCACGGCCGAGCCCGTCACGGCGATGGAGCCCTCCAGCGCGTACACCGGCGGCTGGTCGTCGAACTGGTAGCAGACCGTCGTCAGCAGCCCCGCCTTGGAGCGCACCAGTTCCGTGCCGGTGTTCAGCAGCATGAAGTTGCCGGTGCCGTAGGTGTTCTTGGCCATGCCGGGGTCGAAGCAGACCTGCCCGACCATGGCGGCCTGCTGGTCGCCGAGGATGCCGGTGAGCTTCACCTCCCCGCCCAGCGGGCCGGTGGCCAGCGTGGTGCCGTACGCCTCGCTGCACGAGGAGGGCTTGATCTCCGGCAGCATCGAGCGCGGGATCCCGAAGATCTCCAGCAGCTCGTCGTCCCAGTCGAGCGTCTCCAGGTCCATCAGCATGGTGCGGCTGGCGTTGGTGACGTCGGTGACGTGGACGCCGCCGCGCGGGCCGCCGGTGAGGTTCCAGATGAGCCAGGAGTCGGTGTTGCCGAAGACCGCGTCGCCGGCCTCGGCGGCCTCGCGCACCCCGTCGACGTTCTCCAGGATCCACTGCACCTTGCCGCCGGAGAAGTACGTGGCCGGCGGCAGGCCCGTCTTCTGCCGGATCTTCTGCCCGCGCTCGTCGCGGTCCAGCGCCGCGGCCAGGCGGTCGGTGCGGGTGTCCTGCCAGACGATCGCGTTGTAGTACGGGCGACCGGTGCGCTTGTTCCACACGACGGCGGTCTCGCGCTGGTTGGTGATGCCGAGGGCCGCCAGGTCGCTGGCCTGCAGGTCGGCCTGGCGCAGGCCGGACTGGACGACGGAGCTGGTGCGCTCCCAGATCTCGATCGGGTCGTGCTCCACCCAGCCGGGCTTGGGCATGATCTGGGTGTGCTCGAGCTGGTACTTGGCGACCTCGTTGCCGCCGTGGTCGAAGACCATGAACCGGCTCGACGTGGTGCCCTGGTCGACGGCACCGACGTACTGGGGGCCGTCGGGGTTGGCGCTGTTGGCCATGGTGGTCCTGCCTCTCCGCTGGGGCTGGTGGTGTGCGCGGCCGGCCGGGGCCGGCCCGGGGTCGGTCAGTCGTCGGTGGGCACGCGGCCGCTGGGCTGGGCCGCCGACTCCAGCGGCGGCAGGTGCCGCTCGACGAGGACCTTGTAGAGCCCGCCGCCCAGAACGCCGCCGATCATCGGGGCGACGACGGGGACCCAGAAGTAGAAGGCGCCCCCCGGCTCCCGCATCGCCGTCTCGTACCCGGTGAGGAAGCTCGCCAGGCGGGGCCCGAAGTCGCGGGCCGGGTTGATGGCGTACCCGGCGTTGCTGCCCCAGGCCATGCCGATGCCGACCACGATGAGGCCGATGATGAACGGGGCCAGGTTGGCGCCCGGGGCCGTCGCGCGGACCTCGGTCACGGCGAAGATGAGGAACACGAGGATCGCCGTGCCGACGACCTGGTCGAGGAACGCGGTGCCGACGGTGACGCCCTCGCCGGGCAGCGTGGAGAAGATGCCCTGCGTGTCGAAGGTCGTGCCGGGGTCGACGGTGGCGATGGCGTCCGCGTACACCCAGCGGATCAGCAGGGCGGCCGCGAAGGCGCCGAGGAACTGCGCGACCACGTACGGCGCGAACTTCCGGGCGGGGAAGCCCTTGAAGACGGTCAGCGCCAGGGTGACGGCCGGGTTCAGGTGGGCGCCGCTCGTGCGGCCGGCGACGTAGACGCCGAAGGTCACGCCGAGGCCCCACGCCCAGTGGATCGACTGGTCGTTCCCGACGCCGCCGGCGACGACCTGGGCGACGACACCGACGCCGAAGAGGATGAGGACGCCGGTGCCGGCGAACTCGGCGAGCATCTCGCCCGCCAGCGAGGTCACCGGCGCCGGGCGCGGCGGTGACGAGGCCGAGGAGGACGTGCGTTCTGCCATGAGGAACTCCCCGTTGAGTCGGTCTCCCGCGGCGGTCCGCCGCGTGGGCTGGACGCTAGGTCCGGCCCCGGGGGCCGTCAACGACGCGCGTTCGACCATGCCGAACGATCCGTGCGCGGCGGGCCCGGGCGCAGGACCGGGGAGCGGGCCGGTGGCTCAAGCCGCGCGCCGTCCGTGCCGACACCCCGGGGATGACCCCGCCGACGACCCTGCTCAGCCCCGCCGCACCGCCGACCGCCCCCACCACCGGACCCACCGCGCCGGCGGCGCACCGCGTGCTGCGCGAGGAGCTGCTGCGCGCCGTCGACGCCGACGCGCGCTGGGGCACGGCCACGGGGGTGCTGCTGCTGGCCGTCGACGGGACCGCCGCCGACGACGACTGCACGGTGGCCGTCGCGCAGCGCCTGCGCACCGCGGTCCGCTCGCGCGACCGCTGGCTGAGCCTCGGCGAGCGCTCGCACGCCCTCGTCCTCGTCGACCTCCCGCCGGCGCTGGCCGAGGCGTCCGTGGACCGGGCCGCCGACGCGCTGCTGCACGCGCTGGAGTCCGCCGAGCGCACCACCCCGCGGTGCACGGGCCTGCGGGTCAGCGTCGGCGCCGGCCTGGCCACCGGCGGCACCTGCGACGCCGACGACCTGCTCGACCTGGCGCTGGACGCCCTGGCCGCCGCCCGCGCCGCCGGTGGGCACTGCGCGCGGCTGCGCACCGCCTGACAGTCCCCCGCGAGCGCCCGCCGGCGCCCGCCGGTGCCGTTCGCCGGGCGCACCACCCGCCCGTCGCGCCGGGCCGGTGACCTGGCAGGCTCGGGCACGGGTGCGCCGGCGCACCCGTGGACCTCGACGCGGACCGGGTGGAGATGAAGGACTACCTCGGCGTGCTGCGCAACCCCCGCGCGGCACGACCGTTCGCCGCTGCCGTCGTGGCGCGGCTGCCCGTCTCGATGGCCCCCCTGGGGCTCGTGCTCCTCGTGCGGGGCCTGCGCGACGACTGGACCCTGGCGGGGATCGTCGCCGGCGCCTTCGCCGTCGGCGTCGCCGTCGGCTCGCCGTTCTGGGGCCGCGGCCTGGACCGCTACGGCCAGCCGCGCGTCATCGCCGCCACCTCCTGCGCCAGCGCCGCGTTCCTGCTGGCCCTGACGCTGGCCACCGCCGGCCCCGTCCCCGGACCCGCGCTCGTCGTGCTCGCCGCCCTGGTGGGCGGCACGTTCCCGCCGGTCAGCCCGGCCATGCGCGCGGCCTGGCGGGTCGTGCTGCCCGACGTGCGCCAGCAGCGGCTCGGGTACGCGCTGGACGCCGTGGCCGTGGAGACCCTGTTCGTCGGCGGCCCGCTGCTGCTGACGCTGCTGCTGGCCGTCACCTCGCCGCTGGTGCCGATGCTGGCCACCTGCGCCTTCCTCGCCGGTGGCGGGCTGCTGTACGCGCGCACGGAGGCCGCCCGCAGCCTCGGCCCCGGCGCCGTCCCGCCGCCGACCCCCGAGCCCGGGCCGGCGGGCGACGCTGCCGCGGCACCCGGCCCGCCCGCCACGGCCCCGCCCGTGCCGGCGCCCGTCCCCGCACCTCGCGGGCGCGGCCGGCCCACCCGCCCCCGGGAGGCGCCCGTGGCGCTGACCGCCGGCGTGCCCGCGGCGCTGCTCGTCCTGGCCGCCATGAGCGTCGGCTTCGGGCTGCTGGACGTGTCGCTGGCCGGCCTGGCGGAGGTCGTGCTCGGCTCCCCCGACAAGCTCGGCTTCATGTTCGCCGCCATCGCCGGCGGCAGCGCCCTCGGCGGGCTGCTGTACGGCGCGCGGCAGTGGCGCTCCGAGGAGCGCGTGCGGCTGCCCGTCATCCTCGGCGGCTTCGGCTCGGGCACGGCCGTCCTGGCCGTCGTCGCCTGGCGCCCCGACCCCTCGATGCTCGTGCTGGTGCCCGTGCTCTTCTGCGCCGGGCTGTTCATCTCGCCCAACCTCATCGTCCTGCAGAGCCTCGTCGACCACCTCGCTCCCCGGCACCGCCTCGGGGAGGCGCAGGCGTGGCTGTCGACGTCGGTGACCGCGGGCGGCGCCGTCGGCAACGCGCTGGCCGGGCGGCTCATCGACACCACCGGACCGCAGCTGTCGCTGGCCGTGGCGGCCGCGGCCGTCCTGCTCGGCGCCGCGCTGGCCCTGCTGGCCCAGCCGCGGTGGCGGACCCTGCTGCGCCCGGCGCCCGGCGCCGCCGTGCGGCTGTCCTAGGGTCTGCGCCCATGACCGCCACGCCCGTCCCCGCCCGCCCCACCGCGCTCGTCACGGGCGCGACCGCGGGGCTCGGCGCGGGCTTCGCCCGGGCGCTCGCCGCGCGCGGGCACGACCTGGTGCTCGTGGCCCGCGACGCCGAGCGCCTGGAGAGCACCGCCGAGCAGCTGCGCACCCGGTACGGGGCCGGCGTCGAGGTGCTGCGCGCCGACCTCGCCGACCGCGAGCAGCTGCGGGCCGTGGCCGACCGGGTCGCCGACCCCGCCCGCCCCGTCGACGTCCTCGTCAACAACGCCGGCTTCGGCCTCAAGCAGCGCTTCGTCGACGGCGTCGCCGCCGACCACGAGCGGATGTTCGACGTCCTGTGCCGGGCGGTCATGGTCCTCTCGCGCGCCGCGACCGGGGCGATGGTGCCGCGCGGGCGCGGGCACGTCCTCAACGTCGGCTCGGTGGCCGGCCTGGTGCCCGGCGGGGGGCACTACTCGGCCGCCAAGGCGTACGTCATCGTGCTGACCGAGACCCTCGCCGGGGAGCTGCGCGGGACCGGCGTCAGCGCCACCGTCGTCGAGCCCGGCTACGTGCGCACCGAGTTCCACACCCGCTCGGGCATGCGCCGCGGCGGGCGCTCCGGCCTGACCGACCGGGTGTGGCTGGACGTGGACGACGTCGTGGACGCGGCGCTGGACGACCTGTTCGCCGGGCGCGCCGTCAGCGTGCCGACCAGGCGCTGGAAAGCCGTCTCGGCGCTGCTGGACGTCGCCCCCCGCGGCCTGGTCAGCAGGGTGTGGAACGCCGCCCCCTCCGGCGCGCGGCGGCGGCACCCCGAGCGGCCGGCCGGGCAGCCCGAGGGCTGAGATCCACATCACTCCCGCCCTCGGTGAACGCAAGGTCGCGATCCATCACTTCTAGTAACCTGCAGAGGTGGATCGGGGGACCTCGGCCGACGTCCGCGAGTCGGGGGGCGGACGCGCTGGCACGTACCCGCACGGGCAGCGGTGCCCCGACGGCGCCGACCGGGCCGAGGCGCTGCGCCTGGCCGCCGTCCGCGACTGGGTCGACCTGACGCGGCCACCGCCGCTGGAGCTGCAGGCCGTCGTCCGCCTCGCCCGCCGGGTCACCGGCGCCCCGCACGCCGTCGTCAACGTCATCGACGAGCACCTGCAGCGCCAGCTCGCCGCCGACGGCTGCGAGCGCGGCGAGTGCGCCCGCGAGGACTCCATGTGCCACTACGCGCTGCGCGCCGGCGGGCTCGTGCACGCCCCCGACGCCCGCCGCGACGTCCGCTTCGCCGCCAACCCCTGGGTCGACGGGCGCCTGGGCGCCGTGCGCTCCTACACCTCCGCGCCGCTGGTCACCCCCGAGGGGCTGTCCCTGGGCACGCTGTGCGTCTTCGGCGAGGAACCGCGCGAGCTGAGCGCGCAGCAGCGCGCCGACCTGGCCGACCTCGCCCACCTCGTCGTCGGGGTCTTCGCCCGCGAGCGCGCCGCGCGCCTGGAGGCCGAGAGCGCCGCCGCGCTGCGCCTGGCGCAGCAGACCGCCGGGACCGCCCGCGCCCTGCAGACCGCGCTGCTGCCCCGCCGGCTGCCCTCCACCCGGGCCGTCACCCTCACCAGCCGGTACCTGCCCGGCACCGACGGCGTCGACGTGGGCGGGGACTTCTACGACGCCGTGCGCACCGACGACGCCCTCGTCCTCGTCATGGGCGACGTCCAGGGCCACAGCACCGCGGCCGCCGCCGCCATGGGGCAGGTGCGCACCGCCGTGCACGCCTACGTCAACGAGGGCCACGACCCCTCCACCGTCCTGGAGCGCACCAACCGGCTCGTGCAGGACCTCGAGGGCGACCTGTTCGCCACCTGCTGCCTCGTGCGCCTGGACGAGCGCACCGGCGAGGTCGTCGTCGCCAGCGCCGGGCACCCCCCGCCGCTGCGCTTCACCCCCGGGCACGTCGAGGAGCTCGACGTCGAGCCGGGCCCCCCGCTGGGCGTGCAGGAGGAGACCGTCTACACCGAGGCCCGGCACCGGCTGCCCGGCGCCGCCCGCCTGCTGCTGTACACCGACGGCATCGCCGAGTGGGCCCGCGGCGGGCCCCTCGACGGGTGGGACACCGTCGCCACCACCCTCGGCGCGCACGCCGACGAGGACGCCGGCGCGCTCGCCGACCGCCTCCTGGCGCCCGTCGCCCACGTCCGCGCCGACGACGCCGCGCTGCTCCTCGTCGACTACACCGGCCCCGCCTCCGGCGCCCTGGAGGCGCGGCTGCTGCTGCCGGCCGACCCGCGCGCCGTCGCCGTCGCCCGCGACTACCTGCGCGCCACCCTGGACCGCTGGGACCTCGCCGAGACCGCCGACGCCGCCGAGCTCGTCGTCTCCGAGCTGGTCACCAACGCCGTGGTGCACGTCGGCTCTGGCGCCGCCCTCACGCTGCGCCACGACGCCGGACTGGCCCGCCTGTCGGTGGGCGTCGACGACACCTCCACCAGCCACCCCCGCCCGCGCGACGGCGGCGAGGACGCGCTCGGCGGGCGCGGGATGCACATCGTGGACGTCGTCGCCGACCGGTGGTGGGTCGCGCCGCACGGCGACGGCAAGACCGTGTGGGCGGACCTGCTGACGGCGTGAGCCCACCCGCGGGCCCCCGCCGGATCTCCGCGCCGAGCCGGTGCGGGGCTCGTGTCGGGACGGCGCAGCAGGACGGGCGCACCGGACCGTCCCGCCCGAGGAGGAGCCCGATGAGCGGCCACCCGCGCCTGGTCGACACCGTCCTGGACGCCACCGACGCCCGCGAGCTGGTGGAGTTCCACCGCCGGCTGCTCGGCCTGGTCCACCGCCCCGGCGACGCGCCGCCCGGGTCCGGCCCGGACGGCGGCCCCGACGGACCCGACCGGCCCGACCGGCCCGACCGGCCCGACCGGCTGGTGCTGCTCACCCCCGAGGGGCAGCGGATCCTCGCGTTCCAGCGCGTGGCGACGCTGCACCGCACCACCTGGCCGTCGCCGGACGTGCCGATGCACATGCACCTGTGCTTCCAGGTCGACGACCCCGCCGACCTCGACCACCAGCGCCGGCGCGCCGAGGAGCTGGGCGCGCGGCTGCTGCTGCACCGCACGGACGAGCCCGAGGAGCCCCTGTACGTCATGGCCGACCCCGCCGGGCACCCCTTCTGCCTCTACACCCACCCGGACGGGGAGCCCGCCGCCGGGTGAGCGGGCGGCCCCGGGCGCCGCGACGGGCCCAACGCACCGCCCGCGACGTGCCCGGCGAGCAGCTTGGCGACGTGCACGGGCGCGAACCACGGCGCGCTGGGCGAGCCGCCCAGCGCCCGGTCCAGCACGACGCCGCCGGCCGTGGCGAGCAGCCCCGCCGCCCGGCGCGCCCGGACCGGCGCGGCCTCCACGACCGCCGCCGCCAGGAGCACGTAGGCGTGCTCGGCGCAGGCGCGGCGCCAGCGCGGCCGCCCGTCGCGGCGCTCGTCCAGCAGCGCCACGACGAACGGGTGCAGGTGCAGGGCGCAGAACAGCAGCCGCCGGCCCGGCCCGTGCCCCGGGCGGTGGTACCAGCGCACCGCCGACGGGGTGTTGTTGCACCACACCCCGCCCCACAGGTCCAGCGCCAGCAGGCGCAGCACCACGTCGTCCAGCCGGCCGGTCCCGGAGGAGCCGGCCGGGACGGCGCGCGGTGCGGCCAGCCGGGGCGCCAGGAGCGCCCCGGCCAGGCCGGCGGTCAGGGTGCCGGTGTTCTCCCGCGCCGAGGCGCCCGGGCCGACGACGTCGTCCCAGGCGGCCCGCAGGCGTCCGCGCGCGCTCACCGGGGACCCGCCGGCTCAGTCGACGACGGCGCCCGGGTTGAGGTTGCGGCCCGGGTCGACCCCGGCGAACAGCGCGCCGATGACCTCCACCCCCGCCTGCGAGACGTCCTCGGCGATCCACGGCTTGTGCTCGCGGCCCACCGCGTGGTGGTGCGACAGCGTCCCGCCGTTGTCGATGAACGCCTGCTGGATGGCGCCCTTGACGATGTCGTACGCCTCCAGGCCGTCGCGGTCGGCCGGCGGCTGGAACGCGAACGTGAAGTACTGGCAGGCGCCGATGTGGTAGCTGTGCGAGAGGTGGCAGAACACGAAACCCCGCGTGCCGACCTCCGCGAACGCCTTCTGCGCGGCCGCGACCACGTTGTCGTGCAACGTCTTCAGCGTCGCCCACGACGAGGACGTCTCCGACACGTCCCCGTACGCGCCGCGGTCGAGGATGAAGTCGCGGATGTAGGGGGTGTCGAACTTCTTCTGGTCGTACAGCGTCCCCGGCCCGGACCCGACGCCGAAGCCGCCGTGCCGCTTGACGATCTCGCCGACGAGCTGCTTCTGGCGCTTGACGTGCGCCGAGGAGCCCTCGTACCCGATGAACGACAGGCACATCCTCGACAGGTCGAAGCCCTTGCGCTTGCTGGCGTACAGCTTCACCGCGCGGTTCAGCAGCTGCGAGACGCGGCTGCCCTTCTTCGAGGTCGCCATCGTGAACTGCGTCTCCATCTCGTCGGAGACGCGGGTGATGCTCGGCGAGGCGTCCGAGGCCGCGATGTCGTGCATGGCGGCCAGGCCGCTGCCGTAGTCGGGGAAGAAGTACGCCAGGATCACGCGCTCCTCGGCCAGGCGGTGCACCTGCACCGTCGCCTCGGTGATCAGGCCCAGGCGGCCCTCGCTGCCCAGGACCATCTCGCGCAGGCTCGGGCCGGCCGACTGCACCGGCACGCGCCGCGTCGCCAGGACGCCCTTGGGGGTGACCACCCGCACCGCGCGAGTGATGTCGGCGATGTCGCCGAAGCGGTCGGACTGCATGCCCGAGGAGCGGGTGGCGATCCAGCCGCCGAGCGTGGAGTGCTTGAAGCTGTCGGGGAAGTGCCCCAGCGTCCAGCCGCGGGCGTTGAGCTGCTCCTCCAGGTCCGGGCCCAGGGCGCCGGCCTGGATGCGCGCCAGCTGCGAGGTCTCGTCGACCTCCAGGACCAGGCGCAGCCGGCCCATGTCCACCGACACCACCGGGCGCGTCTCCTCGCGCGGCGCCTCGAGGCTGCCGACGATGTTGGAGCCGCCGCCGAACGGGATGACGACCGCGTCGTGCTCCAGCGCCGCGCGCAGCACGGCCTCCACCTGGGCCTCGTCGCCCGGGTAGACGACCAGGTCGGGCAGCCGGCCGAAGTCGCCGCGGCGGATGCGCACCAGGTCGCGCATGCTCTTGCCGTAGCAGTGCACGACGCGGTCCAGGTCGTCGTCGTGGACGTGCTCGGCGCCCACGGCCGCGGTGAAGGCCTCGCGCAGCGCGGCGGGCGCCTGCGGCGCCGGGACGGTCAGCTCGCTCAGCTCCGGCACGCGCACCGGGGGGGCGTCGAAGTCGATGCCCGCCATCCGCCGGGCGAAGGGCGCCAGGGCCGGCTTGTCCTCGTGGTGGAAGGCGACGCCCTCCTGGCCCCAGCCGTACCACTTCATGTGCTCGACCACTGCGTCTCCCCGCTCCCCCGCCCTGCCGGGCGGCCGTGCTGCCTGCTCGCTGCGCTGACCGGCAGAGCGTACGCGCGCCGTCCGACACGGGGGGCGCTCAGGCGGACGGGCCCGAGCGCCCCGCCAGCCAGCGCACGGCCACCGCGTACCCGTCGGTGCCCATCCCCGCGACGACCGCGGTCGCCACCGGCGAGACGTAGGAGTGGCGGCGGAAGTCCTCGCGCGCGTGCACGTTCGACACGTGCAGCTCCACCAGCCCCGCGCTCAGCTCCGCGCACGCGTCGCGCAGGGCCACCGACGTGTGCGTCCACGCCGCCGGGTTCAGCACGACGGGCACCCGCTCGTCGGCGGCCCCGTGGACCCAGCCGAGCATCTGCGCCTCGTCGTTGGTCTGCCGCAGCTCCACCTCCACGCCCAGCTCGGCGGCCAGGCGCTGCAGCTGCGCGTCCACGTCGGCCAGCGTCGTCGTGCCGTAGACCTCCGGCTGGCGGACGCCGAGGCGGTCGAGGTTGGGGCCGTTGAGCACCAGGATGCGCACGGCGCGACGCTACCGCCGCCCCGCCCGCCGACGCCCCGTCCGCCCCCGTCCGCCCCGCCGGCGCCCGGGCGCCGTGCTCGTGTCGGAGCCGGCTGCCAGGGTCCGCCCCGTGCCGCCCACCGCTCCCGCCGCCCCGCAGCCGCCCGACGAGCGCACCGGCCAGGCGCCGCCGTTCCGCTGCTTCGGCACGGGCGACGCGCTGTACGAGCGCTACCACGACACCGAGTGGGGGCGGCCGGTGCGCGGGGACGCCGCCGTCTACGAGCGGCTGGTCCTGGAGGGCTTCCAGTCCGGGCTCAGCTGGATCACCGTGCTGCGCAAGCGGGAGGCGTTCCGCGCCGCCTTCGCCGGCTTCGACCCGGCCGTCGTCGCCGGGTACGGCGAGCAGGACGTCGAGCGGCTGCTCGCCGACGCGGGCATCGTCCGCAACCGCGCCAAGGTCGAGGCCGCGGTCACCGGCGCCCGCGCGACGCTGCGGCTGGCGGAGGAGGGGCCCGGCCTGTCCGAGCTCGTCTGGTCCCACGCCCCCGCACCCGGCCGGCCCGTGCCCCGCGTCCCGGCGGACGTGCCGTCGACGACGCCGGAGTCGGTGGCGCTGGCGGCGGCGCTCAAGCGCGCGGGCTTCCGGTTCGTCGGGCCGACCACCGCGTACGCGGCGATGCAGGCGCTCGGCGTCGTGGACGACCACCTGGCCGCCTGCCCCGCCCGCGGCGGGGGCCGGTGAGCGCCCGCCGGGGCGCTCCCAGCGGCCCCGCCACCCCCGCGGCGTCACGTCGTGGCGACAGCGTGGGAGGATCGTGTCCGACGTCACGGCAGCCGCGGGTCCGCGAGGCACGGCGCCGGGAGACCAACACCGCACAGACAGAGGGGTAGGCGCGTGGACGAGCGCAAGCGTGTCGTCATCGTCGGAGGCGGCTTCGCCGGGCTGTACGCCGGGCGCAAGCTCGAGAAGCTGCTGCCGGCCGGGACGACCGAACTGGTCATCATCAGCCCGACGGACCACCTCACGTACAGCCCGCTGCTGCCCGACGTGACGGCCTCGGTGCTCGAGCCGCGCCACGTCGCGGTCTCGCTGCGCCAGGCGCTGCCGAAGCACCGGCTGGTCGTCGGCCACGCCACCTCGGTGGACCTGGAGGCCAAGACCGTCACCGTCTCGCGCAGCGAGCGCGGCCAGGTGGACGAGGGCACGCAGGTCATCTCCTACGACCGGCTGCTGCTGGCGCCGGGCTCCATCACCCGCCGCTTCCCCATCCCCGGGGTGTCGGAGTCCGCGCGCGGCGTGAAGACCATCACCGAGGCCGCGTTCGTGCGCGACCACCTGCTCTCGCAGCTGGACGCCGCCGACTCGCTGCCCTCCGACCCCCGCTTCGACGCCGAGCGCGCCGAGCGCATGACGGTCGTGGCGGTCGGCGCCGGCTACACCGGCACCGAGATCGTCGCCCAGACGCACCGCTGGCTGACCCGCGTGGCCGACCGCTGGAGCAACATCGACGTCAAGGACGTCCGCTGGCTGCTCATCGACGTCGCCCCCGCCGTCCTGCCCGAGCTCGGCCCCCGCCTGGGCGAGTACGCCCTCGGCAAGCTCAAGGGCCGCGGCATCGACATCCGCCTCGGGGTCTCCGTGGCCAGCGTCGAGGGCAACGTCATCAACCTCACCGACGGCACCCCGGTGCCCTCGCGCACCCTCATCTGGGGCGCCGGCATCGTCGCCAACCCGCTCATGGGCACCCTCGGCCTGCCGCTGGACCGCGGCCGCCTCGTCGTCGACGCGCAGATGCGCGCCGCCGACGACGTGTGGGCCGTCGGTGACGCCGCCGCGACGCCGGACCTCGCCAAGGAGAAGCCGGCGGACGGCCCGCAGCCCGTCACCCCGCCCACCGCGCAGCACGCGCAGCGCCAGGGCACCCAGGTCGGCAAGAACATCGCCGCCAGCCTCGGGGTCGGCATCGCCAAGGACTACGTCCACAAGGACCTCGGCCTCGTGGCCGACCTCGGTGGCACCACCGCCGTGGCCAAGCCGCTGGGTGTCGAGCTCACCGGCCTGCCCGCCAAGATCGTGGCGCGCGGCTACCACCTGTACGCGCTGCCCAGCATGGCCAACCGGGTCCGCGTCCTCACCGACTGGGCGCTGCACGCGCTGCTGCCGGTGCAGGCCGTCGCGCTGAACCAGACCCGTCCGGAGGACGCGCTGATCACCACGGCGCAGAACACGGACATCTACCCCAAGGCCGAGGACAAGCCGAAGGTCGGCTGACCCCGGCACGGCCGGTCAGGAGGGGCGCACCCCGCGCGGGTGCGCCCCTCCTGCGCGTCCGGGCGCCGGTGAGCGCAGCCGGTCAGCGCAGCCGGTCGGCCAGGCCCGAGGCCCGCGCCAGGGGCCGGCGCACCGCCGCCTCGACGGCCTCCGCCGAGCCGACGAGCCGCACCCGGGCCCGCGCGCGCGTCAGCGCCGTGTAGAGCATCTCCCGGGTCGCCAGCGGGGAGGTCGCCGGCGCGGCGACCACGGTGACGGCCGCGAACTGCGAGCCCTGGCTGCGGTGGACCGTCATGGCGTGCAGGACGTCCAGATCCGCCAGCCGCGACAGCGGCACCACCTGCGGGCCGCTCCCCCGCGCCACGGCGACGACGAGGTCGCCGCCGCGCCCGCCGCCCGCGCCGGCACGCTCCAGGACGACACCCGTGTCGCCGTTGAAGACGCCCGTCGCCGGGTCGTTGGCCGTCACGAGCACCGGCATGCCGACGTAGCGGCCGTCGGGGCGGGGCCGCACCCCGACCTCCTCCACCGCCCACCGGTGCGCCAGCGCTGTCCAGTGCGCCACCCCGCGCGGGCCGCGCCGGTGCGCGCACAGCACCCGGTGGGCGTCCATCGCGACCAGCGCGCCCTCCGCGTCCCCGGCCCGGGCCGCGGTCACGACGGCCGCCACGCGCTCGAGGACCTCCGCGCGCACGGCCTCCAGCGCCGGGCCCGCCACCGGCTCGTCCTCGGGCACCTCGTGGAACTCCACGGCCGGCTCGCCGGAGCGCAGCACCTCCAGGGCCCGCTCCGCGTCGCCGTCGCGCACCGCCGCCGCCAGCGCCGCGATGGCGCCGCCCTCGGCGAAGCGGTGCGTCGTGCGCAGGAGGACGACCCCGTCGGCGACCGACCCGCCCGCCGCGCCGTCTCGGTCCGGGAGCGCGCCGGCGTCCGGGGCGGCGTCCGGGGCGGCGTCCGGGGCGGCGTCCGGGGCGGCGTCCGGGGCGGCGTCCGGGGCGGCGTCCGGGGACGGCGCGGCCGCGCCCGGGGACGCCGCGTCGTGAGGCACGTCGTGGGGGACGACCCGCGCGAGGCGCGCGGTCGAGGCCGCGCTGCGCGGCACCGCGCGCGCCGGCGCGACGAGGTCGGCCAGGACGGCGCCCACCTCCACCGACGCCAGCTGGTCCGGGTCACCGACGAGGACCAGCCGCGCGGTCGGGCGCAGGGCGGCCAGCAGCCGGGCGACGACCCCCAGCCCCACCATCGACGCCTCGTCGACGACGACGACGTCGTGGGGCAGGCGGTGCTCGGCGTCGTAGCGGGCGCGCACGGACCCGGGCCGCATCCCCAGCAGCCGGTGCAGGGTGGACGCCCGCAGGCCACCGAGGAAGGCGGCGTCCTCGCCGGTGAACACCCCGTCGGGGTCGTCGCGGGCCGCCGTGGTGACGGCCTCGGTGAGCCGGGCGGCGGCCTTGCCGGTGGGCGCGGCCAGCGCCACGCGCGGCGGGGACCCGGCGGGCGCCAGCGCGCGCAGGGCCGCCGCCAGGCGCGCCACGGTGGTCGTCTTGCCGGTGCCGGGGCCGCCGCCGAGGACCGCCACGCCGGAGGTGAGGCAGACGGCGGCGGCCAGGCGCTGGTCGTGCGCCGCCTCCCCCGGCCACAGGCGGGCCAGCACGTCGCGGGCCGCGTCGGCGTCCAGGTCCGGCACCCGCGCCGCGCGCCGGCGCAGGTCGTCGGCGACGGCCACCTCCTGCCGCCAGTAGCGGTCCAGCCAGATCCCGCCGTCGTGCCAGCGCAGCGGTGGCGCGGCCCCACCCGCTCCGCCGTCGGCGGCGGTCCCGTCGAGCTGCCCGGGCGCGGTCATGCAGCTGCCGCGCACGGCGGCGGCCCAGGCGCCCGGCTCCGGCCAGTCGACCTCGACGGCCCGCGCCTGCCCCGTGTCGTCGGTGTCCTCGGCCACCACGGACGCGGCGACGTCGGCCAGCCGCAGCACCACGGAGCCCTGCCGCAGCGCGCGCACGGCCAGCGCGGCGGCCAGGAGGACGCGCTCGTCGTCCTCCCCGCACACGGCCCCCAGGCGGGTCGCGACGTGCACGTCGGCCGCGTGCAGGACGCCGAGGTCGTTGAGGCGGCGCAGGGCCCCCGTGGCGCGCAGCGCCAGGCGCGCGCCGCGGTCCGGCTCGCCCGCGGCGGTGCCGGGCACGGACCCCGAGCCGCCCGGGGCGGCGGCCGCGAGGACGGGGGCGGTGGTCACGGGCGCCTCCCGGCGAGCAGGTCGGACAGGTCCAGCACGAGGGCCGCCGGCGGGCGCCACGACCACACCCCGGGCGGCGCCTGGCCGGGCTCGGCCTCCACGCCGGGCCCGCACATGCCGCGCAGGAACAGGTACAGCACCCCGCCGAGGTGGACCTCCGGGTCGTAGCCGGGCTGGCGCCAGCGCAGGTAGCGGTGCAGCGCCACGCAGTACAGCAGCGCCTGCAGCGGGTAGTGCGCCTCGCGGACGGCCTCGTCGAGCGCGGCGCGGCGGTAGTGCCAGGCGGTGAGCGCCTCCCCCGGCCCGGCCAGGCGGTTGGTCTTGTGGTCGACGACGAGGTACCGCGCGGAGGCGCCCGTACCGCGCCGCAGCACCGCGTCGATCGAGCCGGTGAGGTACCCGGAGACCACCTCGGCGGCCAGCACCGGTTCCTCCAGCGCCTCGGCGTAGGGGCGCACGGGGTCGTCGGCGCCGAGGTGGCGGCGCAGCAGGTCCGCGACCTCGCCCAGGCGCGGCGGCGCCCCGGCGCGCTGGCCGGCGCGGTCCCCGCCGGCCAGCGGCAGCTCGAACTCCAGCTCGGCGAGGCGGTCGGCCACGGGGACGTCCTGCCAGGCGACGCCGTCGGCGAGCGGGCCCAGCCCGGTGGCCAGGGCGGCGGGCAGCGCGTCGGCCAGCGGCTCGGCGAGCGCGCCGGCGTCCTGCGCGCGGGCCAGGGCGGCCAGGTGGGTGCGGCGGTCGGGCACGGCGGGGTCGAAGTGCTCCAGCACGCCGTGCACGACGGTGCCGAAGCCCGCGCCGCCGGGCAGGTCGGCCATCGGGGACGGCACGGCGTGCCACGCCTCCTCCCGGGCGCCGGTGGGGCGGGCGGCGGTGCCGGCGTCCTCGACGTCGCCCTCGTCGTCGCGCGCACCCCGCTCGACCTCGCTGGCGACGGGCCGGGCCGGCCGCGGGGACGTGGCCGGGAGCGGGCCCGGCGCGCCGCCGGCGGGGTGGGCGGCCTCGTGCGCGGCGCGGGTCAGGCCCGAGTAGGAGGTCCGCCGCCACGCCGCGTCGAGGTCGCGGTCGAAGGAGGCGGGCGCCAGGGCGGCGACCTCCTCCCGCGGCGGGGTGTACGTCGCGGTGCCAAGCGGACCGACGGGCACCACCCGCACGCCGGAGCCGTGGTGCTGGTAGGTGCCGAGGCGGGCCAGCACCTCCGCGTCGCCCGGCAGCGGCACCGTCCGCGGCGGGTGGGCGGGGTCGTCGGCGAGCAGCAGCCGGTGCAGCGGGCTGCCGGGGGTCGTCGAGGACGGCGCCCACCACACGAGCAGGCGCGAGACCGCCCGGGTCAGGGCCACGTACAGCAGCCGCAGCTCCTCCCCGGCCCCCTCGGCGTCCTCGGCCGCGCACACCTCCGCCAGCCCCGGGCTGCCGGGCCCGCCGACGTGCAGGACGCGGGCGCCGTCGGGGCCGTGCGCCACGGGCAGGCGGTCGCGCGGGCCGCCGCCGGGCTCGTCCCAGGCGAACGGGACGAGGACGACCTCGAACTCCAGGCCCTTGCTGGCGTGCACGGTCGCCACCTGCACGGCCGCCCGGTCGGTGTCCAGGCGCCGCGAGCGCTCCTGGTCCAGGTCCCCGGCCGCCTCCTCGACGCGCGCGCGCAGCCACGACAGCAGGCTGGCCAGCCCCAGGCCCAGCCGCAGCGCCTCGGCGTGCAGGGTCTCGGCGATGTGCCGCAGGTCGGTCAGCAGCCGCTCGCCGCCCTCCAGCGCCAGGAGCCGCTCGGCCAGCCGCTGCTCCTCGGCCACCGCGGCGAACAGCCCGGCCACCCCGCGCGCGGCCAGCACGGGCGCCCACGCGCGCAGCCGCTCGGCCTGCGCGTCGGTCAGCGCGGCGCCGTCGGCGGCCAGCCGGGCCGCGTCGGCGCCGACGAACGACGACAGCGCCAGCCGGCGCACCCGCGGCGCGCGGTGCGGCTGCTCCAGGGCCTCCAGCAGGCACAGCCAGTCCCGGGCCGCGGGCGTGCCGAACACGCTCGGGCCGCGGGCCAGCACGCACGGCACCCCGCGGCGGCGCAGCGCCTCCTGCACGAGCACCGCCTGCGGGCGGGTGCGCACGAGGACGGCCACGTCACCGGGGCTCAGCGGCCGGGGCCGGGCAGCGGCGTCGTCGCGGGGGCGGCGCACCTGCGCGCCGGAGGCGAGCACCTCCACCACCTGCTCGGCGACGTCCGCGGCGACCGCGGCGCGCACCGCGCCCACCACGGGCAGGCCCTGGGCGCGGGTGGTGGGCAGCCCCGTGCGCGGCAGCACCCGCAGCTGGACCGGTGCCGGGTCGGCCGGCAGCAGGGCCGCGACCTCGTGGGCGGCGCGCACCCCGCGCACGACGATGCCCTCCTCGCCGAGGACCGCCCCGCGCAGCAGGCCCTGCACCCCGTCCAGCAGGGCCGGGTCGCTGCGGAAGTTGGTGCCCAGGGTGGCGCGGGCGTCGGCGGCGCCGGCGGCCTCGAGGTAGGTGCGCACGTCCGCGCCGCGGAAGGCGTAGATCGCCTGCTTCGGGTCGCCGATGAGCACCAGCGGCACGTGCCCGTGGAACGCCCGGCGCAGCACCTCCCACTGCACGCCGTCGGTGTCCTGGAACTCGTCGACCAGGACGACGCGGTAGCGGCTGCGCAGCCGCTCGCGGGCCACGGGACCGGTCACCGGGTCGGCCAGGGCCTCGCCCAGCAGCACGAGCAGGTCGTCGAAGCTGAGCGTGCGCTGCGACTCCTTGCGCCGCTGCACCTCCGCGCGCACGGCCGCGGCGAAGCGCACCCGCAGGTCCGCGGGCGAGCCGGGCGTCCGCGAGGCCGGCTCCAGCCGCGCGAGCGGGTGGGCGACGGCGGCGCGCGCCACCGCGAGGGCGGCGTCGCGGTCGAAGGGGACGGCACCCGCGCCGGTGCGCTCGGCGTAGCCGGCGAAGCGCAGGTACAGGTCGTCGCAGACCTGCTCCAGCACGTCGGACAGGTCCTCCACGAGGACGGCGCCGGGGTCGACGTGCGCGCCGGTGCCCAGGCCGGTGAGGACCTGCTGGCAGAACTGGTGCAGCGTGGCGACGGTCGCCGCGTCGAAGGACGCCACGGCCGCCGCGAGCCGCGCGCGCCGCTGCGCGACCACCTCGTCGTCCGCGTCCCCGCCCGGCTGCGCGAGGGCGCGCACCACCGGGTCGCGGTGCCGGCGGGCGGCGGCGGGGTCGGCCAGGGCGTCGCGGGCGGCGACCAGGCGCTCGCGCACGCGGCTGCGCAGCTCGCCGGTGGCGGCGCGGCCGAAGGTGACGACCAGCAGCTCCTCCACGCGGGCGGCGCCCTCGGCGACGTAGCGGGTGACCAGCCCGGCGATCGTGTACGTCTTGCCGGTGCCGGCGCTGGCCTCCAGGACGGTGGTGCCGCGCGGCAGCGGCCCGGTCAGGTCGAAGACGGGGACGTCCCCGGCCAGGCCCCCCGACAGGCCCCCGGGCGTGGCCGCGGCGGTGCCGGCGCTCACGCGGCCCACGTCCGCTGGGTGCGCAGCAGCGGCTGCCACACGCGCCGGCACAGCTCGTCGAAGCCGCCGGGCGTGCCGGACGGGGCGTCCGGCGGCGGACGCCAGTCGCGCAGCGCGGCGAACGGCGCGGACTCGCCCCAGACGAGCCGGTGCTCCTCGTCGGCGTCCTCGCGGGGCCAGCCGTACCCGGACACCCACTCCTTGGCGGCCAGCGCCTCGCACGTGGCGGTGGAGGTCCCGCGGGCACGGGCGGCGGCGTAGGCGCCGGCGGTGGCGACCGGCAGGGGCAGCGGCACGCACAGGCCCACCCGGCGCAGGGCGACGAGGTCGGCGAGCAGCTCGCGCGCCGCCTCGGCGGGCACCGGGCCGAACGCGGTGGTGCTGACGCCGTCGCGGTCACCGCGCCCGACGACGACGGCGGTCCAGGACCGGCCGGGGTGCGCGGCGGACAGGGCCAGCAGCTCCACCCACGCGCGCAGCCGCTGCTTGGCGCGCACCGAGGAGTAGGTGACGGTGAGGGCGACCGGGCCCGGCGCGCCGCCCGCGACCTCCCCGGCGACCTCCCGAACCCCGCGTACCGCGCCGGTCAGGCGGGTGCCACCCGGCAGGTCGACCTCGACGTCGACGGAGGACGGCACCCCCGCCGCCGGTGCCCACGCGGCCGCGGCCGCGGCGATCCGGTCGGCGCGCGCGCCCACCCGGCGCAGCACGGCGGTGCCCAGCAGACCGGGCGGCAGGTCCCCGCGGGCCCGCTCCAGCTGCACGACCCGGGCCGGGTCGGTGCCGGCGAGCCGGGCGCGCAGCACGCGGTCCCCCACCGCCCACTCGCGCAGGCCGTCCAGCGCCACGGGCAGGGCGTCCTCGGGCCCCTCCTCGCGCGCGGCCGCGCCGACCTCGAGGCGCTGGCGCAGCAGCCCGCGCACGGGGTGCTGCCAGAACTGCACGAGCGCGTCGAGGTCGAGGTCGCGCAGCTCGTCGTCCTCCGGGGGCGGCAGGGCGGCCGGCAGCAGGGCCGGCACCGGCCGCGGGGGCAGCTGCGCGGCCCGCGCGCCGGCGTGGGCGGCGGTGTCGAAGCTGGCGGCGCGGTCGGCGCCCAGGGCGCCGGGGACGAAGTTGCGCGGGTCGGTCGGCTGCAGCGGGTGCTGGACCACGACGCGGTCGCGGACCCGGCCGCCGCCGGGCACGGTGGCGGAGGCGTCGAGGGCGTCCAGCAGCTCCCCCACCGGCACGGCGGGCGGCACGGGGGCCCCGGTGCGCACGTCGCAGCCGCTGTGCAGGACGACGAGGTGCTGCCCCGCGGCGCCGACGGCGTCCAGGAGCACCTGCCGGTCCTCGCTGCGCGGATCGCGGTCGCCCACGTGCGGGTCGCGGGCCAGCAGGTCGTCGGCGTCGGCGCGCACGACGCGCGGGAAGGCGCCGTCGTCCAGGCCGAGCAGCACCACGACGCGGTGCGGCACGGCCCGCATCGGCACCATCGTGCACACGGTGACCGCGCCGGTGCGGAACCCGGCGCGCTGGGGGCGGCCCGCGAAGCGGGCGGTGAGCAGGGCGGTGACGTCGGCCAGCGTCACCGGCGCGCTGCCGGCGCGCGCGGCCTCGTCGCGCACGGCGGCCAGCTCGCGCCGCAGCTGCGCCTGCTGCCAGGCGCCGTCGCGGGGGACGTCGGTCAGCGCGAGCACCGCCGCGGCCAGCGCGTCGCACCAGTCGGCGACGGGCCGAGCGCCCGACAGGTCCAGCACGGCGGTCTCCAGGCGGTCCAGCAGCTCGGCGAACACGCCGGCCAGCTCCACCCGGCTGGACTCCACGTCGTCCAGGGGCACGACGGCCTCGTCGCCGCCGGCCAGCAGCAGCCCGCCGCCCTCGGCGCCGCCGACCGCCACGCCCGTCAGCAGGCGGTCCAGCCCCGCGCGCCAGGAGCCCTGCGCCAGGTGCCCCAGCTGCCAGGCGTCGCGGTGCCCGGCGCCCAGCCCCCAGTGCACGCCCGCGCCGACCGTCCAGTCCCGCAGGCCCTCCAGGGCGTCGTCGTCCAGGCCGAAGCGCAGCCGCACGGGCTCCAGCCCGGCCAGGTCGAGGACCTCGGTGGCGCCGACGCGGCCGCCGGCCAGCGCCAGCAGGCGGGTCGCCACCCCCAGCAGCGGGTTGGTCTGCAGCGGCGAGCGGTCGGCGACGGTGACCCGCAGGGCGGCGCCCGGGTGGTCGCCGGCGCCGAACACGGCGCCCACCAGGGGCGCGAAGACCTCCACGTCCGGGCACAGGACGACGACGTCGCGCGGCTGCAGCGTCGGGTCGTCGGCCAGAAGCCCCAGCAGCACCTCGCGCAGCACCTCCACCTGGCGGGCGCGGCCGTGGCAGGCGTGCACCTGCACGGACCGGTCGCCCGCGGCCAGCGGCGGCGGGTCGGCCGGCACCTCGTCGGCGGCCAGCTGCGCCCGCAGCCGCGCCAGCAGCGGCGCGTCCGGCGACAGGGCCGGCGAGGAGGCCGGCGGGACGGGGTCGTCGTGCAGGAGGTCGGCGTGGCCGGGAGCGGCCAGCGCCAGCCGCACCTGCAGCTCGCGCACGTCGCGGGCCAGGGACAGCAGCAGCGGGTGGCGCACGGCGCGCTGGTCCGGCTCCTCGCGCTCGGCGCGCCGCAGGCGGACGTCCCCGGGCGCGCCGAGGCCCGCGCGCACCGCCTCCCACAGCGCCGGGCCGGGGTGGTGCAGCCACAGGTGCGCCTCGCGGTGCTCGGCGAGCGCGGCGAGCACCGCGAGGCGCGCGGCCGCCAGCCGCGTGACGGCCAGGACGCTGAAGCGGCCGGGCAGGTCCGCGGCGGCGGGGTCGGCGCGCAGGCGCTCGCACGCGGGGCCGAGCAGCTCGGCCGGGTGCGGGACGCCGACGCGCTCGCGCACGCGGCGGAACAGCTCCGGCTGCCAGCGCAGGTCGGCGGGCACGGGACCGTCCTCGCCGCGCGCCCAGCCGGCCAGCAGGGCGGGCCGGGCGGCGCCGTACCGGGCCAGCAGCCCGGCGATCCGCTCGGCGGCGGCGATGCGCCGCACCCGCGGCGGGCCGCCGCCGTCGGCCGGGCGCAGGTGGTGGCGCAGCACCGCGAAGCGCTCGTCCGCGCCGGCCGGGCCGGTGAGGTCGTCGAGGACCTCCAGCACGTGCCAGGTGGCCGCGGCGGGCCGCCAGCCCTCGACGGCACCGGCGTGCTCGGGCCCCGCGGCGGCCAGGGCGTCGTCGAGCAGCTGCGCCGGGTCCGGCATGACGACGTTGGCGCACACCCCGTCGTCCGCGCCGCCCCACCCGTCGCCGCCCGCGCCGAGGTGGTGCGACAGGCGCTGCGCGACCCAGCGCTCGGTGCCGCGCGCGCCGACGGCGACGACCTCGGGGGCGAACGGGTCCGGCTGCGCGCCCGGTGCGGGCTCGCGCAGCAGGTCCGCGAGGGCGGCGACGAGGACGTCGGCGCTCGCGGAGCGGTGGACGTGCAGCACGCCCCCTGTCTAGCCGACGTCCACGACACGACGTCGCCGACACGACCGGCGACGGCTCGCCCGGCGGGACGCGACCGCGCCCGCCGGGCGTTGCGCCCGGTGATGCCCCCCGCCCAGCCCCCCGCCCGGCCCCGCGCCACGCCCCGCGCCACCCCGTCCGCCCCGCGTCCGCGCCTGGTGCTGCTGGACCGCTCCCGCACCCGCACCGGCGCGGACGACGCCGCGGCCGTGCGCGCGACGGTCCAGCGCGCGCGGGCCGCGGAGGCGCTGGGCTGGGACGGCTTCTGGGTCGCCGAGCACCACGGCGTGCCGGGGGTGGTCGGCCCGGCGCCCGCGGTGCTGCTCGCGGCGGTCGGGGCGGCCACCTCGCGCATCCGCCTCGGCTCCGGCGGCGTCATGCTGCCCCAGCACCCCCCGCTGGTGGTCGCCGAGCAGTTCGCGGTGCTGGCGGCGCTGCACCCGGGCCGCGTGGAGCTGGGCGTGGGCCGCTCGGTGGGCTTCACCGCGCCGGTGCGCCGGGCGCTGCGCACGCCGCCGGAGGCCGCCGACCGGTTCGCCGAGGACCTGCGCGAGCTGCTGGACCACCTGCACGGGCGCTCGCCGGTGACCGTGCGCCCGGCGGTGCCGCAGCCGCCGCAGGTCGTCGTGCTGGCCTCCCGCTCGGCGCTGGGCGCGGCGGCGGCGCTGGGGCTGCCCGTCGTGGTACCGGCGGGCGCCGACCCGGCCGCGACGGCGGCGGCCCTGGAAGGCTACCGGGCGGCGTTCGCCGGGCCGGGCGCGCCGCGGGCGGGTCTGCTGCTGGACGTCCTCGTCGCCGACAGCGCCGAGCGGGCGCGGCGCGAGCTGCTGCCGCAGGCGTGGTCGCTGGCGGTCTCCCGCACGCGCGGGGAGTTCCCGCCGCTGCCGGCGCCCGGCGAGGTCGACGAGGACGCCCTGCCCGGGCGCGCGCGCCGCGCCGTCGAGGAGGCGCTGGCGGCGACGGTGCACGGCACCGAGGAGGAGGTGGGCCCGCGCCTGGCGCACCTGCTGGAGCGCACGGGCGCGCAGGAGCTGGTGGTGGCCACGACGGTGCACGACCCGGAGCTGCAGGAGGAGTCCGACGCGCGGCTGGCCGACCTGCTGCTGGGCGGTGGGCGGTGAGGGTCCGGTGGCCGCGGCTCAGAAGTTGCGGCTGAGGGAGCGGCGGCGCACGAGCCGCTCGACGCGGTCGAACTCCCGGCGCAGCGGCTGGGAGCAGAACTCCCCGAGCGTCACCCCGGCGGCCAGCGCCAGCGCGGTGCCCAGCGCCTCCACGAGCAGGCCGAGGCCGGCGGAGGTGCCGCCGCCGACCAGCGTGTAGATGGCGCGGTAGATCGCCAGGCCGGGCAGCAGCGGCACGATGCCGCAGATGGAGACCACGACACCGGGCACCCCCCAGCGCCACGCGGTGCCCTCGGCGAGCAGCCCGACGACGAGGGCGGCCAGGCCCGTGGCGGCCAGCGGCCCGAACCCGAGCTCGCTGGTGGCCGAGAACGTCAGCCAGGCGAGCGCCCCGACGAGGCCGGACAGGACGACGGCGCGCACGTCGGCGTAGCCGGACACGGCCCAGGTCAGCGCCGCGCAGCCGGCGGCGGCGGCCTCCACGGCCAGCGGGTAGCCGCCGGTGGCGGCGAACGAGAGGTTCAGGCCGATGCCGGCGCGCTGGCCGAGGGCGAGGGCGCCGGCGATGCCGATGACCAGGCCCGTCGTCAGCAGCACCGTCTCGAAGGCGCGGGCGGCGGCGGTGACGTAGAAGCCGGAGATGGCGTCCTCGGCGGAGCCGACGAGGGACAGCCCGGCCAGCAGGACGACGATGCCGGAGCCGACGACGAGGGAGGGGCGCAGGCCGCCGACCCACTCGGGCAGGAACGGGTCCCACACGAGCAGCAGCAGCGCGACGGCGGTGGCGATCGCGGCGCCGGCGACCTGCTGGAAGAAGGCGGGCAGGCCGCGGCGGTTGGCGGCGGCCAGGACGAGCTGGATGAGGGCGGTGGTCGCGGCGGCGGCCAGCGCGACGGCCCAGCCGCCGCCGAGGAGGACGGCGACGGAGACGGCCAGGCCGACGGCGGCGGCGGTGGACACGCGGCGGCGGTAGCGGCGGCGCTGGCTGAGGGCGCGCTTGAGGCGGGCGGTGACCTCCTCGGCGTCCAGGCCGTCGCCGGCGTCGTGGGCCAGGTCGTACAGGCGGGACAGGCGGGAGTAGTCGGTGGCGCGCGCCCGCACGACGCGCACGGTGGTCAGCGGCGGGCGGTCCTCGGCGGCCGTGGAGACGATGACCGCGGTGAAGGTGATGTCGACCTGGGTGCTGGCCAGCCCGGCGCCGTGCGCGGCGCGCAGGGTGAGGGCGGTGACGTCGGCGGCGGGGGCGCCGCAGGACAGCAGCGCCTCGGCCATGCGCACGAGGGCGTCGAGGACCTGCAGCGCCTCCCGCTCGGTGAGGCGGCCGGCGACGACGGGCTCGGCGGGGCTCTCGTCGGGGGCGAGGGCGCTGACGAGGCGGTGGCGCAGGGCGGGCACCCAGCGGGCTCGGCCGCGCCGGGCGGACGGCGGGGCGGAGACGGGGTGGGCGCCCGCGGTGACGGGCGGGCCCGCCGGCGCACCGCTGCCGCCGTCACCGTCCTGGTCGACGTCGGGCGGCTCACCCGTCGGGTCGCCGGCCGGTCCGCCGGCACCGGCGTCCCGCTGCTCGTGCTCGCTCCCACGCCACACGTTGTCACTCTCCGTGAGCACTTGCGCCACGGGGCGACGGTACCGGCCGGCGGGCGCGCCCCCGCACCGCGGGTCGCCGCCACCGCCGGCGCGGGAAACACGGGGGCAACGCGAGCGACACAGCAGCTTCACAGCCGCGTGGTGGTGTGCGCCCATGACGCTGCCCGCCCCCGCCCGCCGCTCCCTCCTGCGCGCCGCCGCCGGCCTGTCCGCCGGCGCGGGCGCCCTCGCCGCCACCTCCGGCTCCGCGCACGCCCACCCCGGTCGCCGCGGCCGGCCGTGGGCGCCGCGCGTCCTGCAGTCCGGGCAGGGGCCGACCCGCGGCCTGTACGTGCCCAGCACCCCGGAGAACGTCCTGTGGGGCCGGCTGCCCAACCGCGACACCGAGCCCGTCGCCGTCGTCTCCTCCGGCGACGTCGTCACCCTCGACACCGTCTCCCACGAGGGGATCCTCGAGGACCAGGGGCAGGACCCCCGCGCCTACTTCAGCGGCTTCGGCGTGGCCGCCACCGACGTGCTCGACGACGCGGCGGCCATCGCCGCCACCGTCGCCCACGACGGGCCCGGCCCGCACGTGGTCAGCCGCCCCGTCGCCGTCACGGGTGCGCAGCCGGGCGACGTGCTGAAGGTGGAGGTCCTCGACCTGGCGCTGCGCGTGCCCTACGGCGTCCTGTCCAGCCGGCACGGGCGCGGAGCGCTGGTCGGGGAGTACCCCGACGCGTGGGCCGGCGACCCCGCGCTCGCGCAGTGGTTCAACAGCGGCGGCAACGTCAGCGTCTTCACGGCCGTGGAGGCCCGCGGCGGCGCGCTGGTCGGCGCGGTGCCCGGCCCGGTGCCCGCGCGCTTCCCGCTGGGCCCCTTCCTCGGCCTCATGGGCGTGGCCCGCGACACCTCCGCGCTCGTCGACTCCGTCCCGCCCACCGACGCCGGCGGCAACATGGACGTCAAGGACCTCACGGTCGGCTCGACGCTGTACCTGCCGGTGCGGGTGCCCGGCGCCATGTTCTCCGTCGGCGACCCGCACATGGCGCAGGGCCACGGCGAGGTGGCGCTGACCGCGATGGAGGGCTCGCTGCGCGCCACGCTGCGCCTGTCCGTGGTCCGCCCCGGCGACGGAGCGCCGGCCGCGGCGGCCGAGCTGCCCTTCGCCGAGACGCCCGAGCACTGGATCCCGATCGGCCTCAGCGACCCCGACGGGCCGGTCGACGGGCAGGGGACCGACCTGGACGAGGCGATGCGCACGGCGGTGCGGCAGTCGATGCGGTTCCTCACCGAGGACCTCGGCATGCCCGGCCCCCTCGCCTACGCCTACCTCAGCGCGGCCGCCGACTTCCACGTCTCGCAGGTCGTGGACCGCACGACGGGCGTGCACGCCACGATCCGCAAGGCGGACTTCGACGGCCTGCTCTGACGGCCGCCGCCCGCCCTCAGCAGGTCAGGCCGAGGGCGGGCAGCACGGCGTCGGGCGCGGTGCCGCAGCCGACCTGCGCGGTGCCCAGGTCGACGACCTCCCAGCCGTCCGGGGTCGCGCGCAGCAGCGCGGTCGCCGGGTCCAGCGCCTCCGGGTCCACCGGCTCCAGCAGGGCCGCGGCCCACACCTCGTCGGCGGTGCGCACGTCGGTGACGGTCCACGCACCGTCGGGCACGCCGTCGGTGGCCGGGCTCGCGGCGATCGCCGCGACGAGCGCGGGGTCGACGGCGGGGGCGACGGGCGCTGCGGGGTCGGCGGCGGACGCAGGGGCGGCGGCGGCCAGCAGGCCCAGCGCGAGGACGGCGGCGGCGCCGCGCGCGGCGGTGCGGGTGCTGGTCCGGGGGGTGCGGGACACGGGTCCTCCTGCGGTCGCGGCGTGCGGTCGGCCGCCCCGCGGCGGGGCGACCGCGGGCTACGACGCGCCGGGGCGGCGAACGGTTGCACCGAGCCTCGGACCGTTCTCCGCCCTAGCCTGCGGAGGGTGAGCACACCGCCCGTGGACCCCGCCGACCCGCCCGTCCCCGATCTGGAGGACGACGAGACCGTGCCGCCGCGCCCCGAGGAGGAGGTCGCCGACGCCGACCGCGCCCCCTGACCGGCGCCTGATCCCCGCTGCTCCTCCCCTGCCGGCACCTCCCCTCCGTGATCTTGCTGGGGATCCCCGCAAGATCACGGAGGGGAGGCGGCGGAGGGCGGGATCGGGGCAGGGGTCAGAAGCGCAGGAGGACCTTGCCGGAGGCCGCGGAGTCGCGGGCGACCTCGAAGGCGCGGTGCGCGTCGGCCGCGTCGAGGACGTGCGTGACGATCCCGTCCACGGCCAGGGAGCCGTCGGCCAGCGCCGCCAGCACGTCGGTCATCTCCTCCACGAACCGGAAGCTGCCGCGCAGGTCCAGCTCGGCGCTGATGGCGCGCGCCAGCGGGACGGCCACCGCACCCGGTGGCTGCAGCCCCACCATGACGAGGACGCCGCCGCGGGCCGCGCCGGCCACGGCGGAGGCGAACCCGGCCGGCACCCCGGAGGACTCCAGGACGACGTCGGCGCCGACCGCCGCGACGGCCTCCGCGTCGCGGGCGGGCACCGCGCGCGACGCGCCCAGCGCCAGCGCCCGGTCCGACGCCGCCTCCTGCACGTCGCTGACGACGACCTCACGGGCGCCCGCCCGCAGCAGCACGGCCACGCACAGCAGGCCGATGGGCCCGCACCCGACGACGAGCGCGCGCTTCCCGGCGACGTCCCCGGCGCGGGCGACGGCGTGCCAGGCGACGGCCGCCGGCTCGGCCAGCGCGGCCCGCTCCAGGTCCAGCCCGGCCGGCAGCGGCCGCAGCATCGACGAGCGCAGCACCACCCGGCGGGCGAAGGCGCCGTCGACGTGCGGGTGCCGGGCCGCGGAGCCCAGGTAGGTGACGGCCGGGGACAGGTTGGGCCGCCCCGGCGGGTGCGGGGCGGAGGGGTCGCTCGTGCCGGCCGGGTGCACGGCCACGGGCGTGCCGGCGGGCGGGCCCGACCCGTCGGCGGCGGCCCGCTCGACGGTGCCGACGACCTCGTGGCCCAGCACCATCGGCTCGCGCAGCACCGACTCCCCCACGCGCCCCTCGGCCACGTAGTGCAGGTCCGAGCCGCACACCCCGCCGTAGGCGACGCGCACGACGGCCTCGTCGGCGGCCGGTGCGCGCAGCGGGCGCGCCTCGACGCGCAGGTCGCCGGCCCCGTGCACGACGACCGCCAGGTCCCCCGCCACGTCCTCCACCACCAGGTCCTCCCCCGCGCTCACAGGACCGCCAGCATGCCGCCGTCGACGTGCAGGACCTGCCCGTTGACGAAGTCCGACGCCGGCGAGCACAGGAACAGCAGCGGCCCGACCAGCTCCTCCACGCGCCCCCAGCGCCCCGCGGGGGTGCGCTGCGCGACCCACGCGCTGAACGTCTCGTCGGCCACGAGCGGGGCGGTCAGCTCGGTGGCGAAGTAGCCGGGGCCCAGGCCGTTGACGCAGATGCCGTGCCGGGCCAGGTCGGCGCACATGCCGCGGGTGAGCATCTTCAGCCCGCCCTTGGTCGCCGAGTAGGGGGCGATGCCGGGGCGGGCCAGCTCGCTCTGCACCGACAGGACGTTGACGATCTTGCCGCGGCCGCGGGGGACCATCCGGTTGGCCACGGCGCGGGCCACGTAGAACGCGCTGGACAGGTTGGTGTCCAGCATCTTCTGCCAGTCCTCGGAGGAGAACTCGGTGAACGGCGCCCGCTGCTGCACGCCGGTGTTGTTGACCAGCACGTCCAGCGGGCCGACCTCGTCCTCGATCCGCGCGACGGCGTCCTCGACGGCGCCGGGGTCGGTGACGTCGAAGGCGTACGGGTGGGTGGTGCCGCCGGTCTCCTCGGCCAGCTCGCGGGCGGCGGCGGCCACGGCGTCGGGGCGGCGGCCGTTGACGACGACGGCGCAGCCGGCCTCCAGCAGCCCGCGGGCCAGGGCGCGGCCGATGCCGCGGCTGGAGCCGGTGACCAGGGCGGTGCGCCCGGCCACGTCGAACAGGCGGGGCGTCGGGATCGTCTCGCTCACCGCTCCATCCTCCCGCCGCTCACCGCACCGGGCGCACCACCCCCGCGGACCCGCCGCCGCGGCGCACGGGCTCGGCGACGGCCTGCACGCGCCCGTCGTCGAGGAACTCCAGCGCGGCGGCCGCACCGATCTCGGCGGTGGGCACGAGGACGTGGCCGCGCGCGACCACCTCGCGCCCCAGGTCCGAGTCGACGTAGGCGGGCTCGGCGGCGGCGCCGGCGGCGCGGTTCTGCTCGGAGACGCGGGGCGCGGCGACGGCCGCGGGCAGGTCCAGCCCCCGGTGCAGGCGGTCCACGAGGATCCCGTAGACGGTGCCGATGATGGTGGCGCCACCGGGCGAGCCCAGCGCCAGGAACGGCCGCCCGTCGCGCAGGACGATCGTGGGCGCCATCGAGCTGCGGGGCCGCTTGCCCGGCCCTGGCAGGTTCGGGTCGGGCACGCCGTCGACGGCTGCGACGGCGTTGAAGTCGGTCAGCTCGTTGTTCAGCAGGAACCCGCGGCCGGGCACGACGATCCCGCTGCCGCCGGTCTGCTCGATGGTCAGCGTGTAGGAGACGACGTTGCCCTCGCCGTCGGCGGTCACCAGGTGGGTGGTGGACGGGCCCTCGGCGGTGCCCTCGGCGGCCTCGCCGTCGGTGGCGCAGGTGCCGTCGGCGCCCAGCGCTCCAGGTGCCACGGGCCGCGGCAGCGCCCGCTCGCCGTCGACCAGGCAGGCGCGCGAGGCCGCGAAGGCCGGCGACAGCAGCTCGGCGAGCGGCACGTCCTGCACGTCGGGGTCGCCGACCCAGCGGTTGCGGTCGGCGAAGGCCAGGGCCGCGGCCTCCAGCGCGAAGTGCTCGTGGTCGGCCTCGCTGTGCATCCCGTCGTCGCCGGGCAGCTGGGCGAGGATGTTCAGGGCCTCGCCGACGGTGCTGCCGCCGCTGGAGGGCGGCGCCATCCCGTACACCTCGACGTCGCCGTGCTCGACGCGCGTCGGCGCGCGGTCCACGGCCCGGTACGCGGCCAGGTCCGCCAGCGTCATGCCGCCGCGCAGCACCTCGCGCTCGACGCCGTCGGCCACGGGCGGGTGCGCGACGGTGTCGACGACGGCGCGGCCCAGCTCCCCGGCGTAGAGGGCGGCGGTGCCCTGCTCGGCCAGCAGCCGGTACGTCTGCGCCAGGTCGGGGTTGCGGAACGTCGAGCCGACCTGCGGCGCGTCGCCGCCGGGCAGGAACAGCTCGGCGGTGGAGGTGAAGTCGGCGAAGCGCTCGGCGTTGTCCAGGGTCTGCTGCCGGAACGTCTCGTCGACAGTGAACCCGCGCTCGGCCAGGGCCCGCGGGCCGGACAGCACCTGCGCCAGGGACATGGTCCCGGACTCCGCCAGGGCGCGCTCCCAGGTGGCCGGGGTGCCGGGGACGCCCACGGACAGGGTGCTGTTCACGAGCTCGGCGAACGGGTACGGCTCGTCGGTGGCGGGGTCGACGAAGGCGTCGGCGGTCAGGGAGGCGGGTGCGGTCTCGCGGCCGTCGATCGTGGAGACGGTGCCGCTGGCCGCGTCGTAGGAGAGGAAGAACCCGCCCCCGCCGACGCCCGCCGAGTACGGCTCGGTGACGCCGAGGGCGGCCGCGGTGGCGACGGCGGCGTCCACGGCGTTGCCGCCGCGGCGCAGCACGTCCAGGCCGGCGGCGGTCGCGTCGGCGTCCACGCTGGCCACGGCGCCGCCGTACCCGGTGGCGACGGGCACCTTGTCCAGGCCCGGGACGCTGCCCGGTGGCCGCTCGGGCGCGGGCGGTGCCGGCAGCGGCGGCGGTGACGGCTGCGGCGGTGCCGCGGCGGCGGGGGTCAGGGCGCTCAGGCCGAGGCCGGTGCACAGCGCGAGGGCCGCGGCGGACAGCCGGGCGCGGGAGCCCGGGCGGGGGGTCGTGGGCTGCTGCGTCACGGTCATGACGACGCCTCTCGTCACGGGCGGTCCGCGGGCGTGCGGTGCGGGGAGCCTGGCAGCGGTGCGCGGCGAGCGCAACGGGTGGGACGGACGGGACGCGCGGGACCGGCGTGACGGGCGGGCGCCGGGCCGGTCAGCCGTCGAGGGCGACCACGAGGTCCGCGCGGTCCCGGCCGGCGGCCACGACGCGGGCGTTGGCCTCGTCGCTGCCCCCCGCCCACGCGCGCGCCGCCTCCGGGTCGCGCCCGAACCGCTCGTGGCGGGCGACGAGGCGGGGCAGGCGCACGGCGGGCGGCACCTCGAGGTACCAGGTCTCGTCGAGCAGCCCCTCCAGCGCCGCCCACGGCCCCTCCCGCAGCAGCAGGTAGTTGCCCTCGGTGACCACGAGCGGGACGTCGCGGGGCACGGGCAGCGCCGAGCCGACGGGCTCCTCGATCTCGCGGCGGAACTCCGGCGCGTAGACGACGTCGTCCTCCGGCCCGGCGTCCGGCTGCGCCCGCAGCCGGCGCAGCAGCGCCGCGTAGCCGCCCGCGTCGAAGGTGTCGGGGGCGCCCTTGCGCCCGCGGCGGCCCAGCGCGCCGAGGACGGCGTCGGCCAGGTGGAAGCCGTCCATCGGCACGAGGACGGCGCGCCGCGGGCCCAGGGCGTCCACGAGCGCGGCGGCCAGCGTCGACTTCCCGGCCCCGGGCGGGCCGGCCAGGCCCAGCACGGTGCGCGGGTCCCCGCGGTCGGCGAGCGCGGCGGCCCGCGCGACGAGGTCGGCGGTGCTCGCCCGCAGCGCGTCCACGGCTCAGAACACCGACGGCGTGGCGGGCTCGCCGGCCGGGCCGGCGCCGGCGGCCTCGGCGCGCTCGGGGTCCAGGGCGGCGCCCATCCAGCTCGTGGCGGTCCAGCCGGTCTCCGGCTCGCCCTCCAGCGCGACGCAGCCGGTGTTGAGCAGGCCGGTGGCCACGACGTACTCCGCGGACAGGTTGCGCACCCGCACCCCGGTCCAGCAGCGGATCGCGGCGCCGTGGCTGGTGGCGACGGCGACGCCGGCGCCGAGCTCGCGGGCGCGGGCCACGACCCGCTCGACGGCGGCGTCGTAGCGGGCGAAGAAGGCGTTCCCGTCGGCGGCGCCGGGCATCGGCACGTCCAGGTCGCCGGTCAGCCAGGAGCCGACGACGCCGAGGTAGGCGCGGACGGCGGGCTCGTCGCCGCGCATCTCCAGCTCGCCGGCGGCGATCTCCTCCAGGCCCTCGACGACCTCGACGTCGAGGCCGAGGGCGGCGGCCAGCGGCGCGGCGGTCTGCCGGGCGCGGGTCTGCGGGGAGGAGGTGACCAGACCGATCCCCTCGTCGCCGAGCAGGCCCACGAGGGCCTGCGCCTGCTCGCGGCCGACGTCGGTCAGCGCGGGGCCGGGCACCTGCGTGTCGAGCAGGTGCGCCACGTTGGACGGGCTCTGCCCGTGGCGGACGAGGAGGAGGCGCACCCCCTCACCCTGCCACCGGCCCGGCGCGGCGGTGCGCCGGACGGTGGCAGCGGCGTCAGAGGACGACGTCCAGGCGCCCGGCGCGCTCGTCGCCGGCGAAGAACGCCCACAGCCGCAGCTGCACCTCGACGGGCACGGGGTCCGGGGAGGTGAGGGTGAGGTGGCCGATGGCGCGGCGCACGTCCTCGGCCGTCAGGTCGCGCCCGCCGGAGACGGTGCCGCGGGCGCGCTCGCGGGCGATCTCGGCGGCCAGCTGCGCGGCGGGGGTGCTGCGCAGGCGGTCGCGCACGACGTCGTCGCGCAGCTCCTCGGGACGGTCGGCGTCGCGGCCGGTGGGGCCGGAGGTGTCGAGGCCGCCGTACAGGTGCCACAGCAGCGCGCGGTCGGACACGGTGAGGGCGTCGATCGGGTCCTCGTCGACGTAGTCCGGCGTGATGCGCTGCGCGGGGCGCACGGTGACGAGCCGGTCGACGGCGGTGGCGCCGCGGGCGGCGGGGGGGACGAGGGCGGATCCGAGGCGCATCACGAGCTCCTGACCTTGGTGACGCTGTGTCATTCAGTGTGGACCCTGAGCGAGATCGTTCTCGACGTCCTTGAGGCCCCGTCCCCCGGACGGAGCAACGCCCACCACCCGAGCGCCCCAGCGCGGCGGGCCCGCGAGCGCCTCAGCCCAGCTCGCGCACCCGCGCCACGCCGACCTGGTCCAGCACCTCCTCCAGCACCGCCTGCACCTCCAGCGAGCGCGACAGCGGCAGCAGCGGGCTCTCGGTCGCACCGCGCGCCAGGCAGTCGTGCACGTGCTCGAGCATGAAGCGGTGCCCGTCGGCCACGGCGTGCTCGTGGCGTGTCGCGGCGCCGTCGGCGTGCACCGTGAACGCCGGCACCGAGTGCACGGGCGTCTCCACCTCCACCCACCCGCGCGAGCCCTCCACCCACGCCCGGCCCGCGGCCTGCGCCACGACCGTCGTCGACAGCGACGCCACCGCGCCCGAGGCCCAGCCCAGCGCGATCGACGTCTGCCGGTCCACGCCCTCCGGCGACAGCGACCCCACCGCGCGCACGGTGTCCGGCGCCCCCAGCAGCAGGTGCGCCAGCCCCACCGGGTACGGGCCCAGGTCCAGCAGCGACCCGCCGCCGAGCGCCGGGTCCCAGAACCGCCGCGCCTCCGGCGGCGCCGGGAAGCCGAGGTCCGCGTGGACGGCCCGCACCTCGCCGACCGCGCCCGAGCCCAGGACGTCCAGCAGCGCCTCCGTGCCCGGCAGGAACCGCGTCCACCACGCCTCCATGCAGAACACCCGGCGCTCGCGCGCGGTGTCCACCAGGTCCCGCAGCGCCGCCAGCGTCACCGTCACCGGCTTCTCCACCAGCACCGGCGTGCCCGCCAGCAGCGCGGCCCGCGCCGGGGCGTGGTGCTGCGGGTGCGGGGTCGCCACGTAGACGGCGTCGACGGCCGGGTCGGCGAGCATGCGCTCCACGTCGTCGTAGCCGCGCTCGGCGCCGTGCTCGGCGGCGAACGCCTCCGCCCGCGCGGCGCTGCGCGAGCACACCGCCACCAGCCGCCCGCCCGGCACCAGCTCCAGCGCCCGCGCGAGCGTGCCGGCGATGCCGCCCGTGCCCACGAAACCCCAGCCCACGCTCACGGCGTGCTCCCTCCTGTCGGCGGCAGGACCCTCGTCGGCCCCACCTCGTCCCGGTGCGGCGGCCCGCCGCGGTGCGCGGCACCGACCGCGCGGGTCGCCACGTGCCCGGCCCAGCGGACCGCGTCGACGAGCCCGAGCCCGCCCAGCAGACCGTCCACGAGGCCGTCCGCGAACTCCTCGCCCGCAGCGGTCGCGCTCAGCGGCACGGCGGCGTGACCGCCGGGGGTGACGACCACCGCGCCCCCGCCCGCACCGACCACCACGCTCGTCTGGTCCGGGCGCAGCGCGCGGGCCCGCGCGACCACGTCCTCGAGGTCCCCCGGCCGGTCCACCTCCCCGGCGAGCGCGGCCAGGTCCACCAGGCCCACCACGAGCAGGTCCACCCGCCGGCGCAGCGCCAGCGGCAGCGGCCGGGCCGCGGGGCGCAGGACGAGCAGCCCGGTGCACAGCTCCGCGGCGGCCGCCAGCGCCTCCTCGGGCACCGCCGGTCCCGCCAGCACGACGCGCGCGCCGAGGACGGTCGCCGCGGCGGCCCGCACGTCGGCGCCCGCGCGGGCGGGCGCGAGGGCGGTGCTGCGCCCCAGCGCCCGCAGCGGGGCGTCGCCGTCGCCGGCCCCGCCGTCGAGGACGGTGACGTCGTGGGTCGTCGCGGCGCGCGGGCGGCCGTGCTCGTCGCGCGCCACCCCGCTCGTCGGCCCGGGCGGGTCCGCGGGTCCGCTCACCGGGCCGGCAGCACCCACACCGACGCCACGGCGGGGTCGCCGAGGTCCACCTCGCGCCCGCCGTCCCCGCCGATGCGCACGACGGTCGTCCCGGCGAAGCCCCGGCGCTGGACCACCTCGACGC
This sequence comes from Kineococcus haloalkalitolerans, assembly GCF_050871905.1. Lineage (NCBI taxonomy): Bacteria > Bacillati > Actinomycetota > Actinomycetes > Kineosporiales > Kineosporiaceae > Kineococcus > Kineococcus haloalkalitolerans. Next base: position 14,318 of record NZ_JBJLSH010000013.1, on the reverse strand, counting down.
GCACGTCGAGGCCCAGGCCCAGCTCGGCGAAGTAGCGCAGCACGTCGGGGTCGGCGTCGGAGATGCGCGCCACGACGCCCGCCGAGCCCTCGGGCAGGTCGCCCAGGGCGTGGGCGCCGGGCTGGGGCACGGTCCCGTCCGGCTGGGGGATGGGGTCGCCGTGCGGGTCGCGCTCCGGGTGGCCGAGGCGGGCGTCCAGGCGGTCCAGGAGCCGGTCGGAGACGACGTGCTCGAGGACCTCGGCCTCCTCGTGGACCTCGTCCCAGGAGTAGCCGAGGTCGGCGACGAGGAAGGTCTCCAGCAGCCGGTGGCGGCGCACCACCACGAGGGCGCGGGCCCGGCCGGCCTCGGTCAGCTCGACGCCGCCGTAGCGCTCGTGCAGCAGCAGGCCGGCGTCGGTGAGCTTGCGCACGGCCTCGGAGGCCGTGGACGCGGACACGCCCATCTCGCCGGCCAGCATCGACAGGGTCACCTTGCGCTCGGACCACTCCCCCGCCGTGTATACGATCTTGAGGCAGTCCTCGGCGGCGGGCGTGAAGACCTCCGCCCCACCGCTGCCCGGGGGCTGGGTGCGGGTGGCAGCGGTCCGCTTCGCGGTCGGCACCACGTCTCGGGCCTCCCCCGGGGACGGCGTCCCCCTCGTCGTGCCGGCCGGGTGCGCTGACGCGCGGCGCGCACCGCCCGGCGCCGCGGCCCGCGCCGCGACGGGCTCAGCTTGCCACCGCGCCCGGGACCGCCCGCGGCGCGCACCGCCGCACCCGCGGCTCCCGAGCGCTCCAGTTGCGTCTTCGGTCCGCCGAACTCACAATCGGTGCGAGACGCAGGACGAGGAGAGGGGGCACCGTGGACACGACGGCACGAGCTCGCTGGGTCGCCGCCGGCGACCTCCTCCTGTGCGCGGCGCTGCTGGCCGCCGCGCTCGTGCTGGGCGCCGGCGGCAGCGTCCTGGGCGCCACCGCGGCCGTCCTCGCGGCCGCGGCCTACGGGGCCCCCGCGGCCCGGCGCTGGCGGCGCACCGCCGTCGTCGCCGCGCCCGTCCCGGCGGCGCTGCCGGTGACCGACGCGGCCGTCGCGCCGCGCGCCTCCGGCCCCACCGCCTGACTCGCCCACCCGGTCGATTCCTGGCGCGTGCTCCACCCCTCCCGAGCGCGGGAGGGGTGGAGGACGCGCCAGGAGTCGCTGCGAGGGCGAGGGGTCAGTTGAAGATCTCGGCCGAGACGCCCGTCGGGCCCTCGTACTCGCGCTCGGGGATGCCCTTGACGGCCTCGAGCACCTCCCCCGACGCCCCGTTGCCCTCGGCGGCCTGCACGAGCGCGTCCTTGCTCGCCGGGTACTCGACGCCGTGCAGCGCCTTCTGGACGTCGATCGGGCTGACGCTGGCCATGCTGCTCTCCTCCCGCGGCCCGCGGGCGCGGGCCTGCGCGCTCAACCCTGCACGTCGCACGTGCCCAGCGCGAACCGGGTGAAGCTGCCCCCGACCACGTCCACCGGCACCGGCTGGCCCCCGGCGCGCTCGACCTCGGCGGCGAAGACCTCGGCGTCGTCGGCGGGCCGGTAGCCGATCGCCTCCCCCTCGGCGAGGGACCACCAGCGGCGGGTGTTGCGCGAGACGCCCCACACGAGGTGGAAGCCCGAGGTGGCCGGGTCGAGGGACGCCTCGACGAGGCGGGCGCAGTCGTCGGGCGAGAGCCAGGTGGCCAGCTCGCGCACGTTCTGCGGGCGCTCCCGGCACGAGCCGATGCGCAGCGCGACGACGCTCAGGCCCGCGCGCTCGACGAACAGCCGCCCCAGCGACTCCCCCGCGGTCTTGGACCAGCCGTAGTAGGTGTCCGGGTGGGGGGGCGCGTCGGCCGGCAGGTCGGCGTCGCCGCGGCGGGTCATGCCGACGGCGTGGTTGCTGGAGGCGAGCACGACGGTGCGCACGCCCGCGCGGGCGGCCTCGTCCAGCACCGTGAACGTGCCGTGGACGTTGACCTCCAGCACGTCGCGCCAGGGGCCCTCGACGCTGATGCCGCCGAGGTGGAGGACGGCGTCGACGCCCTCGACGGCAGCGGCCACGACGGCCGCGTCGGTGACCGAGCCCTCGACGAGCTCGATGCCCTCCAGGTCCCCGCGCCCGTCGAGCCCGTCGGGGTGGTGCAGGTCGAGCAGCCGCAGGCGGCGGTCGGGCCGCGCGGCGGCGAGGCGGTCGACGAGGAGGCGTCCGACGGTCCCGCTGGACCCGGTGATGAGCAGCCGTTGCACGCGCCGCACTGTAGCGCCCGGCCACCGACGTGGACAGCGTCCGACCCGCTGGCCGCACACGCGGGCGGGCTGCTGGCACGATCCCCACCGTGCCCCCCGAGCCCACCGTGCCCGCCACCGAGCCCACCGACGACCTCGTGCCCGGCCTCGGCGCCGCCCACCGCGCCGCCCGCCCGCCGCGCGCCCTGCGCCACCTGGACTCCGCCGCCGCCGGCCGCAGCAGCACCGCCGTGCTCGAGGCCGTCGCCGCCCACACCCGCCGCGAGGCGGAGGCCGGCGGGTACGTGGCCGCCGCCGAGGCCGCCGGCGCCCTCGACGGCGGGCGGGCCGCCGTCCGCGCGCTCCTCGGCTGGGACGCCGGCCCGCGGGCGGGCGCGGTCGCCTGGACGCACTCCGCGCACGACGCCCTCCTGCACGTCCTCCTCGCCCGCCCCGGCGGGCCCCCGCGCACGGTCCTGCGCGCCCGCGGCGAGTACGGGCCGAACCTGCGGGTCCTGGGCGACGTCGGCGCCGCCGCCCCCGCAGTGCCCGCTCCCGACGGACCCGGCCCGCACCGCCTCGACCCCGGCGACCTGGCCGCGGCCCTGCGGGCGCACCGCCCGGACCTGGTCCACCTGACGTGGCTGGGCAGCCACGCCGGCACCGTGCAGCCCGTGCCGGAGCTCGTCGCCGAGTGCGCGCGCGCCGGGGTGCCCGTCGTCGTGGACGCCGCGCAGGCCCTCGGCCACCTGGACGTGCGGCTGCCGCTGACCGGCGACCTGGCCGGCGCCGACGTCCTCGTGTACGCCACCTCCCGCAAGTGGCTGACCGGCCCGCGCGGGGTCGGCCTGGTCGCCGCCTCCCCCGGCTCGGCGTGGCACGGGCGCCTCGCCGACCGCTCCGAGGGTCACGTGGCGGGCCGGGTCGGGCTGGCCGCCGCCCTGGCCGAGCACCTGGCGCTGGGACCGGAGCGCGTGCACGCCGGGCTGGCCCGGGTCGGCCGCGCCGTGCGGGAGGGGCTGGCCGGCGTGCCGGGCTGGACGGTCGTCGAGGACGCCGCCGAGCCGAGCGCGACGGTCACCCTGCGCCCGGCGGGGGACGACGTCGACGTCGCCGCGGTGCGCGCGCGCCTGCTCGCCGAGCACGGCACCGTCACCACGGCCGCCGCCGCTGAGCGCGCGCCGGAGGAGATGACCCGCGACGTGCTGCGCGTGTCCGGGCACCTGGACACCACCACCGGGGACGTCGCGGCGCTCGCGGCGGCGCTGACAGCGGTCACGGGCCGCTGAGCGGGGCGCCCGCGGCGGCTCGGCGCGCGGGCCGCGGCCCGCGCTGCCAGAGTGGACGGGCGAGATCACGACCACGACCCCAGGGAGGCACGTGATGAAGGGCAAGGCCCTCTTCCTCGTCGCCGGCGCCGCCGGCTACGTCCTCGGCACCCGAGCGGGCCGGGAGCGCTACGACCAGATCGCCGCGGCCGCCGGCCGGCTGTGGGGCAACCCGAAGGTGCAGGAGACGGTCGTCGACCTGCAGGACCGCGGGACCGACATGGCCAAGCAGGCCGGGGCGAAGCTGTCCGACTCCGCGGGCGCGGTGGCCGGGCAAGTCAAGGACAAGGTCACCTCCGGCGGTGGCAGCGGTGACAGCGCGCTGGGCGACCAGCACCACACCCGCATGCCGAACGACTGACGCGTCCCGCGCCGACGGCCGCCCCGCACCACCGAGGTGCGCGGCGGCCGTCGCGCGTCGAGGGTGGGGTGATGAGCTCCCCCACGGTCGGTGACCACGTCGTCTCGCGCCTGGCCGCGTGGGGCGCGCGCCGCTTCTACGGCTACCCCGGTGACGGGATCGGCGGGGTGGTCTCCGCGATCGGCCGGGCCGTCGAGGCCGGCGAGGCCGAGTTCGTGCAGGTGCGCCACGAGGAGACCGCCGGCTTCGCCGCCACCGCGGACGTGAAGTACGGCGGCAGCCCGCTGGGCGTCGCCGTCGTCACCTCCGGGCCGGGCGCGGTGCACGTCCTCAACGGCCTGTACGACGCCAAGCTGGACCACGTCCCCGTCGTCGCCCTGCTGGGGCAGACCGCGACCCCCGCGCTGGGCACGCAGTACTACCAGGAGCTGGACCTGGTCCGGTTGTTCGGCGACGTCGCCGGCGACTTCGTCTTCCAGGTCTCCGCCGCCAGCCAGGTGCAGCACGTGGTCGACCGCGCGGCCCGCACGGCCCGCGAGCGGCGCACGGTGACGGCGGTCGTGCTGCCCAGCGACCTGCAGGACGCCGACGCCGTGCTGGAGGTCCCCCACGGGCACGGGTACGTGAGCACCAGCGCGGTGCCCGGCTCGCTGCCGGGCGCGCCGCGGCCGGAGGCGCTGGCGCAGGCCGCCGAGGTGCTGCGCTCGGGCCGCCGGGTGGCGGTCCTGGCCGGGGCCGGCGCCCTGGGCGCCACCGAGGAGCTGACCGCGGTGGCCGACCGGCTCGGCGCGGGCGTGGCGAAGGCGCTGCTGGGCAAGGCGGTCCTGGACGACCGGCTGGACTGGGTGACGGGCGCCATCGGGCTGCTGGGGACCCGCCCGAGCTGGAACCTCATGCAGGAGTGCGACGTGCTGCTGATGGTCGGCACGACGATGCCCTACAGCGAGTACTACCCGCCGCCGGGGAAGGCGCGCGCCGTGCAGGTCGACGTCGACGGCACCCGCTGCGGGCTGCGCTACCCCACCGAGGTCAACCTCGTCGGGGACGCGGCCGAGACCCTGCGCGCGCTGCTGCCGCTGCTGGAGGGCGCCGACCCCGACCCGTCCTGGCGCGAGGAGATCGCCGGGTGGAACCGCGACTGGCGGGCGTGGGGCGCCGAGCGCGCCCGCGCCGCCGCGGACCCGCTGAACCCCGAGCTGCTGGTGCGGGGGCTGTCCGAGCGCTTGAGCGACGACGCGATGGTCGCCGTGGACTGCGGCACGGCGACGAGCTGGTACGCGCGCGACCTGGACCTGCGGCCGGGGATGCTGGCCTCCCTGTCGGGCACGCTGCTGTCGATGGGCGGCGGGATGCCGTACGCGCTGGCCGCCAAGCAGGCCCACCCGGACCGGCCCGTGCTGGCGCTGGTCGGCGACGGGGCGATGCAGATGAACGGCGTCAACGAGCTCATCACCGTCGCGCAGCGCTGGCGCACGTGGGCGGACCCGCGGTTCGTCGTCGTGGTCCTGGACAACGCGGAGCTGTCGTTCGTGGCGTGGGAGGCGCGGGCGATGCAGGCCGAGGTGCCGTTCCGGCCCGCGATGGAGGTGCCGTCGCTGCCGTACGACCGCTACGCGGAGCTGCTGGGGCTGGGCGGGCTGCGCGCGGACTCCCCCGAGGGCCTGGACGCCGTCCTGGACCGGGCGGTGGCCGCGCGCGAGCCCGTCGTCGTGCACGCCGTGGTGGACGCGAACGTGCCGATGATCCCCCCGCACGTCACCCGGGAGCAGCTGGTGTCCACCGCGAAGGCCACCGTCAAGCAGGCCGTGTCCTCCGACGCCGAGGAGCGCGCGGGCGCCCGCGAGATCGTCGTCGACGGGGTGCGCCAGACCGTGGGGGCGGCCGCCCGCGCCGTGCGCCGCCGGGACTGAGCGGCCGTCCGTCCGGCGGCACCGACCCCGCACACCCCGAGTGGTGAGGTGAGGCTACCCTCACGGCCATGCCGTTCACCGCCGCCGTGCCGTCCGCCTCCTCCTCGCGCGCCCCCAGCCGCCGCGGCCTGCTCACGGGCGCGGTGGGCGCGGCCTTGCTCGGCGCGGCGGGGTGTGCGGGCGAGGCGCCCGCCGGGCCGGTCCCCGCCACCGGCGCTGGGGCGGACGGCCCGTTCCCGGTGATCTTCGAGAGCGCGTTCGGGACCACCGAGGTGCCCGCGGCCCCGCAGCGGGTCGTCAGCGTGGGCGTCAGCGACGCCGACGTGCTGCTGGCGCTGGGCGGGCAGCCGCTGGCGACGACCGGCTTCACCTTCTACCCGGAGACGGGGCTGGGGCCGTGGGCCGAGCCGCTGCTGACGGGGACGCCGGTGCGGCTGGGCTCCGACGCCGAGGTCAGCGTCGAGGAGGTCGCCGCCCTGCGCCCGGACCTCGTCCTGGCGGTCTCCTCCGGCCTGCGGGCGCCGCTGTTCGAGCAGCTGTCCCGGGTCGCTCCCGTCCTCGCCCGTCCCGCCGGCACCGACGCCTACGCCGTGGACCGGGCGGTCCAGACGCGGCTCATCGCCACCGCCCTGGGGCAGGAGGAGGCCGGGCGCCGGCTGGAGGAGGACGTGGAACGGGCGTTCGCCGACGCCCGGGCGGCGCACCCGGAGTTCGCCGGGCGCACCGGCGTGGTGGCGCTGCCCTACGACGGGCGCTACGGGGTGTTCCTGCCCGGGGACGCGCGCGGGCAGGTGATGGCCGACCTCGGCTTCTCGCTGCCCGCGGAGGTGGCCGCCGCCGACACCGGCGACAGCTTCTTCGTCGAGGTCTCCCGCGAGCGCCTGGACCTGCTGGAGGCCGACGTCCTCGTCGTGCTGACCGACGACAGCTCGCGCGCGGTCGTGGAGGAGGACGGCGTGCTCGCGTCCCTGGACGTCGTGCGGCGCGGCGCGCTGGTCCTGCCGGACCTCGACGTGCGCGGGGCGATGAGCTACGGCACCGCGCTGTCGGTGCCCTACGCGCTGGACCACCTCGTCCCGGCCCTGGCGGCGGCCCCGTCCGGGCCCTGAGCACCGGCCCGCGCCCACGGGCCGGGGTCAGTCGCCGTTCTCACGGCGGGCGAGCCGCACGGCGTTGCGGGGCATCACCCACCAGAACAGGACGATCAGCGCGGCGATCAGCGAGCCGGCCGCCACGCCCCAGGCGCGGCCGAGGACGACGTCCACGACGAGCAGGACGACCCCGGCGACGACGAGCGCCACGGTCGTCAGTCCCGCCTTCGCGAAGCGCGTCCCGGCGTCCACGAGCCGCCGCTTGGAGCGCCGGCGGAACAGGGCCCGGTGGTAGCCGACGGGCGCGACGAAGAGGACCGTCGCGGTCACCGCCAGGAGCAGCACGACGACGTAGTTGGTGCGCTGGAACGTGTCCAGCTCCTGGAAGCGCGCCTGGAACGGCAGGGTGAGCAGGAAGCCGGTGAGCAGCTGGACACCGGTCTGCACGACCCGCAGCTCCTGCAGCAGCTCCACCCAGTTGCGGTCCAGCCGCTCGGTGGGCGTCTCGCTGCGCAGCCCGGCGTACGGGTCGTCGGGGTCGGCGCCGCCGGCGGGCAGGCCGGTCGAGGGGTCGGTCACGGGGCCTCCGCCGCGGCGAGCACCCGGCGCAGCGTGCGCACGGTGCGGGTGGTGACGTGCGGCTTCCAGCGCGCCGCGCCCAGCGCCCGGGCGAACGGGGTGTCCGTGCTCGAGCCCGCCGGCACCGCCCAGTACAGGACGTCCCCGGCGAGCCGCACGCGCTCGCGCTCGCCGACGGGGGCCGTGGCGTGCAGATCGGCCAGCCGCGCCGGATCTGACGTCAGCACGCAGTGCTCCTGCACGCCCTCCTCGTGCCCGAACGGCCAGCCGTCGGCGACCTCGGCCAGGCGGGCGGGGGTCATCGCCACGACCCACGCCTCGTACCCGAAGCCCGCCCGCAGCGCGGCCTCAGCCCGGGCGCGCACCGCCCCCGCACCGTCCTCATCCGCGTCCACGTCCACGTCCACGTCCACGTCCACGTCCACGACGGCGTTGCCGGAGGCCAGCACGGTGCGCACCCCGGTGAACCCCGCCCCCGCCAGGCACGCGGACAGGGCGGCGCTGCGCACCGTGATCCGGCCGACGTTCACCCCGCGCAGCAGCAGCACCCAGCGCACCGCGGGCCTCCCGGTCGTCCGCTCACGCGCCACCGGCGGGCTCGTCGGAGTCCTCCGGGTCGTCCACCGGGACGTCGCGCTCGTCGGCGTCGCTGGGCTCGGGCCGCTCGGCGGACGGCTCGCGCAGGCGCTCGACCGCCTCCTCGACGGCCTCGGCGTCCTCGGGCCGCAGCGCGGGGTCCGGCACGTGCTCGGGCGCGTCGTGCTCGCTGACGTCCTCGCTCACCGGTCACCTCCCGCTCGGGCACCGCTCGGTGCTCCACCCTCGTCCCGATCTTGCCGCGCCCCCTCCAGGAGCAGCAACCGCAGCTTCACGTCGGCCCCGCCCAGGTACTGCCCGGCGCGGCCGTCGCTGCGCACGACCCGGTGGCAGGGCACCACGAGCGGCAGCGGGTTGCGCGCGCAGGCGGTCCCGACGGCGCGCACGGCGGCCGGGCTGCCCGACGCGGCCGCCACCTGGGCGTACGTGGCGGTCCCGCCGTAGGGGATGCGCCGCAGCGCAGCGAGGACCTCGCGCCGGAAGCCACCGCGCGCCAGCGCGAGGTCCAGCGGCACGTCCACCGCGCGCCGCTCGCCGGCCAGGTAGGCGTCCAGCTGGCGGGCGGCCTCGTCCAAGCGGCCGGGAGCGTGCAGCAGGCGCGGGCTGACGCGGTCGGCGAGGTCCTGCAGCACCGCCTCGTGCCCCTCGACGGCGAACGCGACGCGCACCAGCCCGCGCGGCGTGGCCGCCAGCAGCAGCGGCCCCAGCGGGCCGTCGACGACCCGGTAGGCGACGTCGAGCAGCTGCTCGGCCTCCGCCCGGCGCACCAGGTCGCGCAGGAGGCGCTCGACCGCGCTGCCCTCCCCGGCCGCGCCGGGGGCCGGTCCCCCGTCCAGCTCGACGTCCAGCTCGACGCCCAGCTCGACGTCCAGCTCGACGTCCAGCTCGACGTCCAGCTCGACGTCCAGCTCGACGTCCAGCTCGACGTCCCGGTCCACGTCACCGCCCACGGAGCACCCCCTGCGTCGTCGACCGCTGCTCGTGCGTCCCGCCCCGGTCGTCGTCCGGGTCGGCCGTCCAGGTGCGCCGCAGGGCCCGCACGCCGTCGGAGGCGGCGCGGCGGGCGGCCTCGGGCGTACCGCCCACCAGGGCGGCGACCTCGGCGTGCGGCAGCCCGGCGAGGTGGTGGTAGGCCACGCAGCGGCGCTGCTTGTCCGGCAGCGCGGCCACGGCCTCCCAGAGGTCCTCGCGCCAGGAGCCGGGGCCGGGCACGGCGCCGGCCCGACCGCCCTCCTCGGGCAGGGCCCCCACCGGTACGGGCCGGCGGCGGCGGGCGCGGTGGTCGTCCAGGGCCTTGCGGTGCGCGATCGTCACCAGCCAGGCGCGCACGTCGCTGCCGGGCGGCAGCCGCGGGTAGGCGCGCAGCGCGGCGAGGAAGGTCTCCGACCAGGCGTCGTCGGCCGCGTCGGGGCCGACCACGGCCCGGCACACCCGCAGCACCGCGGGCCCGTGCCGCCGCACGACCACCTCGAAGGGCTCCGGGCCCTGCACCGCTCTCACACCCGGTAGACGTCCGGGACGGCCGGGGTGTGAGGTCGCCGGCGCGGTCTCACCCCGCGTGCTCGGCGTACCACCGGCTCAGGCGCTGCAGGCTGCGCGCGCAGGAGGGTTCCTCGGGGCGGTTGAGGTGCCCGTGCACGGTGCCCTCCTCCAGCTCCACGCGCACCGGCACCGAGGCCGCGCGCAGCGTGCGGGCGAAGTCCTCGCCGGAGGGGCGCAGGCCGTCGACGTCGCCGAGCAGCACGTACGTGGCCGGGAAGGCGGCGACGTCCTCGGGCCGGGCGGCGCCGGGCACGGCGGCCAGCGGCACCTCCACGGCGCCCTGCCCGCCCGCGCCGGAGGTCTCCAGCAGCGCGGGACCGAGGAGGTTGGCGTACATGCCGCGCACCTGCTCCGGCCCCCAGCGCTCCTGCGCCGGCAGCGACAGCAGCGCGGTGGCCAGGTCGTCGCCCGGCGGCGGCTGCACCACGTGCAGCGTCGGGTAGGCCAGCACCAGCGAGCGCGGCACCGCGCGTCCTCGCTCGAGCAGCCGCAGCACGGCGCCGGCGGCCAGGTTGCCGCCGGCCGAGCACCCGCCCAGGTGGACAGGCGCCCCGCCCGCGCGGGCGGTGACGAGGTCCCACGCGGCGAGCACGTCGTCGGAGGGCACGGGCCAGCGGACCGGCCAGCGGGGGCTGTCCTCCAGGCGCGTGGCCAGCCGGTGGTCGACGGTGACGACGGTCAGGCCGGCGTCGGCGGCCAGCCACCGGGCGACCCCGTCGGCCTCATGCATGTCGAGGTCGCCGGCGACGAACCCGCCGCCGTGGACCCACAGCAGCCAGCCGTCGCCGGCCCCCGGGTGGACGCGGACCGGGACGGGGCCGTGGGGGCCGTCGGCCTCCAGGGCCCGCCAGCCGCCGTCCACCCGGGCGCCGCTCACGCGCCGACGGCCGCGGCGGTGAGGTCGACCGGGGAGGTGACCGCCTCCGGTCGCTCGCACGTCGTGGTCAGCTCGACCGAGCCGCGCGTGGCGGCCGCGCGCTGCACCGACTCCATGACGTCCAGGACGTGCAGCGCGACCTCGTCGCTGGCGCGGTGCGGGCGGCCCTCGCCCAGCGCGATCGCCAGGTCGGCCAGGCCGTAGCCGCGGCCGGCGTCGAGGTAGCCCGCCCGCACGCCGGCGTCGCGCCAGTTGGCGTCGTGGTCGGCGCCCGGGCCCGGCTCGGGGGCGCTGGCCGCCGAGTAGACCTCCACGGTGCCGTCGAAGAGGTTCGGGTCGGGCACGGACAGCGAGCCGCCGGTGCCGTGCACCTCGATGCGCGGCAGCCGCGCCGCCCAGGTGTCGAAGCTCATGACGAGCGTGGAGACGGCGCCCGAGGCGTGCACGAGGATCCCCGCGGTGGAGGAGTCCGTGGTGACCTCGAAGCTCTCCCCCGCCCGCGGGCCGCGGCCGATCGTGCGGGTGGGCGAGGGGCGCCAGGAGACGCCCACGACGCGCTCGACGGGGCCGAGCAGGTGCACCAGCGAGGTGATGTAGTACGGCCCCATGTCCAGCAGCGGGCCGCCGCCCGGCTGGTAGTAGAAGTCGGGGAAGTGGTGCCAGCGCTCGTGCCCGGGCGTGGTCATGAAGGCCGTGGCCGAGTGCGGGACGCCGATCTCCCCGGCGTCGACGACGGCGCGGGCGGTCTGCACGCCGGTGCCCAGGACGGTGTCGGGCGCGCAGCCCACGCGCAGCCCCGCGGCGGCGGCGGCCTCGACGACCCCGCGGCCCTCGGCCACGTCCATCGCCAGCGGCTTCTCGCCGTACACGTGCTTGCCGGCGGCCAGCGCCTGCAGCGCGATGTCGGCGTGCGTGCGCGGCAGCGTGAGGTTGAGGACCACGTCGACGTCGTCGGCGGCCATCAGCTGCGGCAGCTCCAGGACGCGGGCGCCCTCGTGCTCGGCGGCCAGGGCGCCGGCGCGCTCGGCCGACAGGTCCGAGACGGCGGTGACGCGCAGCTGCGGCAGCCGCTGCAGGCACGCGGAGTACTGCGCGCTGATCGTGCCGGCGCCGACGACGCCGACGCGCAGCGGGTTCACCGTGCCGCCCACAGCAGGCCCCTCTCGATGATGGTCTTGACGTTCGGGTCCTGGAGCACCTCGACGTTGTGCCCCGGCGTGCTGACGAACATGCGGCCCTTCCCCCACTGGCGGGTCCAGATCGCCGGGGAGGTGACGGGGCGGTGCCAGGGGTCCCACGCGCGCACGGCCTGGGTCGTGGTGGCGAGCACGTCGAGGTAGTCGTCGGTGAGGACCCAGTACTGCTCGGTGACCAGGTCGAAGTCGCCGATGCCCTGCGTGATCGGGTGGTCGGCGGCGGCGGGCAGCATCTCGACGCGGTAGGGGACGTAGTTGTCCGCCTGCTCGCCGGTGAGCTCCTCGGGGGCCTTGCCGGGGTGGCAGGCGAACTGCCCGCCGATGAAGTGCAGGTAGTCGGAGGAGTTGCGGTAGGAGTCGGCGATCCCGCCGTGCCAGCCCGCCATCCCGGTGCCGTTCTCGACGGCCGTCATGAGGCCGGCGAGCTGGTCCTTCTCGATCGTGCTCATCGTGTTGCACTGCACGACGAGGTCCACCCCGGCCATGTAGTCGCCGTCGGCGTAGACCTCGGGCGAGCCCTCGACGCGGACGGTGAACCCGTTCGCCTCCAGGTGCGGGATGAACAGGTCGGTGGCCTCGACGGGCTGGTGCCCGTCCCAGCCGCCTCGGACGACGAGCGCGGAGCGCCCGCCCGCGGGGGATGTCACAGGAGGTCCTTCCGGGTGCGGTGCGAACAGGTGGTCCCCGGGGCCCGCCGGGCCCCGGGGACGGTCGTGCGGTCGTGCGGTCGTGCCCTCGGGCTACTTGGAGAAGCCCGCGGTGAGGCCGGCGATGAGCTGGCGGCGGCCGACCACGTACAGGACGAGGATCGGCAGGGTGCTCAGCACCACCGCGGCCAGGACGGCCGGGATGTTGACCGTGTACTGGCCCTGGAACGTCCACAGCGCGAGCGGCAGCACGCGCTTGTCGGGGCTCTGGGTCAGGACCAGCGGGAGCAGGAAGCCGTTCCAGACCTGCAGCGCGTTGTAGATGCTGACCGTGACGATCGCCGGGCGGGTCAGCGGGAACGCCAGGCGCCACATGCTGCCCCACTCGCTGGAGCCGTCGAGGCGCATGGACTCGAACAGCTCGTTGGGGACGTCGCGGATGAAGTTGCTCAGCAGCAGCACGGACAGCGGGATGGCGAACGCGATCGAGGGCAGGATCAGCGCCCAGAGCGTGTCGTACAGCTCCATCCGGATGATGATCAGGTAGACGGGGATGATCGTCGCCTGCAGCGGGATGGCCAGCCCCATGAGGAAGATGCCGTTGACGGTCCGCAGGAAGCGCCCGCCGCCGCCGCGCACGATCGCGAAGGCCGCCATGAACGACATGAGGATGGCCGGCACCACCGTGCCCACGGTGATGAGGACGCTGTTGAGGAAGTAGCGGGCGATGTCCGACTCGATGACCTGCTGGTACGCCGCGAACGTCGGGTTCTCCGGCAGCGACAGCGGGTTGGTGCGGAAGTACTCCGACTGCTCCTTGAAGCTGGTGACCAGGATCCAGTAGATCGGGACGATGATGATCGCCAGCCAGATCCACCCGGCCAGGCCGCCGAGGTAGTTGCGCGAGGTGCTGCTGGCGCCGCGCCGGCTGGCGCGCGCTGCCGCCTTCGTCTCGGGGGGCGTGTCGACCGTCGTGGCCATGGGTCAGGCCCCTTCCAGCTGGCTGCTGTTCGCGTCCTTGCCGCCCAGGCGCCGCAGGAGCAGGGCGAGGGCGAGACCGACCAGCACGAGGATGACGGCGATCGCGCTGGCCTGCCCCATGAGGCTGGCGCGGAAGCCGCGCAGGTACATGTCGAGCGCGAGCGCCCGGGTGGCGTTGCCGGGACCGCCCTGGGTGAGGACGAAGATCAGGTCGAAGAACGTCAGCGACCCGACGACCATCAGCGTCGAGGACGTGATGATCGTGTACTTCAGCTGCGGCACGGTGATGTGGAAGAACTGCTTCACGCGCCCGGCGCCGTCCAGCTGCGCGGCCTCGTACATCGAGGCCGGGATCTGCCGCACGCCGCCCTGGTAGATCAGCGAGTGGAAGGGCACGAACTGCCAGGAGACGACGAAGATGACCACGCCGAGGGCCAGCCAGCGGCGGCCGAGCCAGTCCTGGTCGAGGATGCCCAGCCCGAGGCTGGCGCCGATGCCGAAGTTCGGGTCCAGCAGCGCCTTGAAGACGATGGCGATGGCGGCCGAGCTCAGCAGCAGCGGGACGAAGTACAGGACCGCGAGGAACGCCCGGTAGCGCTGGTAGCCGGCGGTGAAGACGCCGATGAGCAGGCTGATGGGCGTCTGGAAGAGCCACGACAGCGCCATGATGAGGAAGGTCACCAGCAGGGCGTTGGGCAGCTCGGGGTCGCGCAGGACGGCCGTCCAGCTGCTCAGCCCGGCGTACTCGACGGGGCCGATGCCGTCCCAGTCGGTGAAGCTGAGGGCGAAGACGCCCACCAGCGGGACGATGCCGAAGAAGGTGAAGAACGCCAGCGCCGGCAGGACGAGCCACCACAGCGAGCCGGTCCCGCCGGTCCCGCCCCGCCCCTGCCGGCCGCGGGCGGGGGGGGGGGGGGGGGGGGGGGGGGGGGCGCGGGGGGGGGGGGGGGGGGGGGGTCGGGGTGGGGGGGTGCGACGTGGTGTGG
>NZ_JBJLSH010000012.1:0-84648 GCF_050871905.1 Kineococcus haloalkalitolerans | reverse complement strand
ACCTCGAGGTCGACCAGCCTCGGCTAGTCGTTCCTCACCAGGCGGTGGGCACCGGTGACCCGGTGCCCCCCGCCTACGCCCGTATCACGAGGCACCATGACAGAAGAGGGGGGCCGTGATGTCCACGACCGTCTCATCGTCGACCGTTGACGGTCTCATCAGCGGCCTCGACACCAGTTCCATCGTCAACCAGCTCATCGCCGTCGACTCGAGCGTCAAGACGCGGCTGCAGAGCGGTGTCAGCGCCGCCCAGCTGAAGGTCACCGCCTACCAGTCCGTCAACGCGAAGATGGCGGCGCTGCAGACGGCGGCCGACAACCTGCAGAAGGCGACCGCGTGGTCGCCGGCCACGGCGACGTCCTCGCAGGAGGGTGTCTCCGTGGCGACGACCGGCTCCGTCCTGCCGGGAGCGTTCAGCGTCACCGTCACCCAGGCGGCGAGCGGGCGCTCCGTCACCAGCAGCGCCCTGACGACGGACTCGACCGGCAAGATCACCTCGAGCCTGCCGCACGTGCCGTTCGACATCGTGAAGCCCGACGGCTCGTACGTCACGATCGCGCCGACGTCCGGCACCCTCAGCGCCGTGGTCGACGCGGTCAACAAGGCGGAGGGCATGGGGTTGCGCGCCGTCGCGATCCGCGTCAGCAGCAACGAGTACCGCCTCCAGATCACCTCCACCGGGACCGGTTCGTCCGGCGGTGACTTCAAGGTGGTCAAGGCCGCGAACGGCGCGACGGCGACGTCCGGCGCGGCGGGGACGTACGGCACCGCGTACGGCAGCATCGACGAGACCGCAGGCAACGCCGGTTTCGCCCAGGGCGTGCCGGCGGCCGACGCCCGGATCGAGCTCACCGCCGGCGGAGTCTCCCTGGGGACGCTGACCTCCGGCAGCAACACCTTCGGCGACGTCGTCCCCGGGTTGTCCATCACCGTGTCCGAGGCGGCGAAGGGCAAGACGTCCAGCATCACCGTGGCGAGCGACCCGAAGGCTGTGGCGAGCTCCGTCAAGGCGCTCGTCGACGCGGCGAACGCCGTCCTGTCGGACATCGCCCTCCAGACCCGGGCCGGCGTCACCAACGCCAACGGGTCGGTCACCGGTGGTGGTGTCCTGCGAGGCGACAGCACCCTGCGGTCGCTGCAGCAGCAGGTGATGAGCGCGGTGACGACCGCGCTCGGCGGCACGCGGTCCGCAGCGGAGGTGGGCGTCCAGTCCACGCGGGAGGGTGCGCTCACCTTCACGGAGAGCACCTTCCTCTCCGCCCACGCCAAGGACCCGGCCGCTGTCCAGAAGCTCGTGTCGCCGGCCTCGGCCGGGATCACGGGCGTCGAGGGCCTGGCCGAGCGCCTGCGGGCGGTCACGGTGACCGCCGTCGGTGACCTCAAGCTCACCGGCGCGAGCACCGACGGCATCCTGCGCTCGGCCGTCACCGGCCAGGAGTCGACGATCAAGGACCTCACGGCCCGGATCGCCGAGCAGGACCAGCGGCTGGCGCAGAAGAAGGTGCGGTACCAGAAGTACTACGCGGCGCTGGAGGTCCAGCTGGGCAAGCTGCAGAGCCAGTCCTCGTGGCTGGCCGGTCAGCTCGGCAGTCTGCCGAGCTACAGCAGGGACTGAGCAATACCCAGGAGGCCGGGGAGAGCGTGCGCTCTCCCCGGCCTTCGTCGTTCCCCGCCGCCTTCCGGGTGAACACCGGAAACCGTCGGAGAGACGCTGAGGAAAGGCCTCTCGCCGCCGATGGAGAGCCAGCACTCCCCGACACCACGGAGGACCACCGCATGACCACGACGACGTTCGGCCGGAACGCCAACCGCTACCTCGGTGACAGTCTCGCCACGGCGAGCCCGGCCACGCTCCTCGTCATGCTGTACGACCGCCTCGTGCTGGACCTGCAGCGCGCCGAGCAGGCGCAGCTGGCCGGCGACCGCGAGACGGCGCACGTCAACCTCGTCCACGCCCAGGACATCGTCCACGAGCTGCAGGCCAGCCTGGACGTGACGGCGTGGGACGGCGGGCCGGGCCTGCGCGCCCTCTACACCTGGCTCGTCAAGGAGCTCGTGGCCGCCAACCTCAGCGGCGACGCCGCGCGCACCGCGACTTGCCGCACCGAGACCGTCGAGCCCCTCGCGGAGGCGTGGCGGCAGGCGGCCCTGGAGCACCTCGCGGGCGCTCCGGCCGCCGGCCACGGTGTCGCGTGACACCGGCCCGCCACCTGGCCGAGGCGCCGCCCGAACTGGCCGAGCTCCTCGAGGCCGCGCCCACCTCGGTGCCCGTGCCTCCCGCCCCGGCTGAAGACCCCTGGCGCACGGCCTGGAGCGCCGCGCTGCGCGCCGTGGAGCTGGACGTCGCCGCCGCCGAGCGCCTCATCGAGCGTCTGCACAGCGACGACGAGGCGCCCGAGGCGCCGCCCGCCCGCGACTGGGTCGCGCCCGCCCTGCTGGGCCCCGTGCCGGCGGAGTTCGCCGAGCTCGCCCGCGAGCTGCTGCAGCGTCAGCTCGACGTCAGCGAGCGCCTGGCGGAGGCCATGGTGCAGACCCGCTCGCAGCGGCGCGCCCTGGCCAAGCTGGACCGCGCCGAGCGCCCGCCGGTGTTCGTCGACCGCGCCCTGTAGGCGCCCCTCAGGGCCGGAGGTCCCGGCCCGCCGCCCTCAAGTCCTCTAGATACTGAGCCGAACAGGTGACCATGCTCTCCCGTCTGCGCGACCTGCGCGTCGCCACCAAGCTGTTCGCCGGGTTCGGCGTCGTCTGCCTCCTGCTGACCGCGGTCGTCGCGCTCGGCATCGTCAAGCTGGGCACCTCCCAGCGCACCCTGGAGGCCATGGCCGTCAACGGCCTCGGCTCCGTCCAGAACGTCGAGCTCGTCCGCGCCGACTACGTCCAGACCCGCCTGGACCTGGCCAACCTCGTCATGGTCGAGGGCGCCGACGAGATCGCCAAGGCCGAGGCGAAGATCGTCGAGACCGACGAGGCCCTCGACCAGGCCTGGGCCGCGTACCTCGCCAGCCAGCCCGCCGCCCCGGCCGCCGAGCGCGACCGCTTCGCCGGCCTGCTCGCCGACTACCGCCAGGGCCGCGAGGCGCTGATCCCGCTGGCCGTGGCCGGCGACACGCAGGGCTTCATCGAGAAGCGCGCCGCCACGACCACCCCGATCGCCCTGGAGGTGGACGCCCTCCTCGACACCCTCGCCGAGGTCGAGTCCCAGGCCGCCACGGACATCGCCGCGCAGGGCTCGTCGGCCTACCACACGGCGGTCACGCTGCTGCTGATCGCCGGTGCGGCGGCCCTCGCGTTCGCGATCGCCGTCGCCGTCCTCATCTCCCGCTCGGTCGCCGGCCCGCTGGCCCGCACGCTGACGGTGGTGGAGGGCCTGGCCGGTGGCCGCCTGGACCAGCGGGTGGACTACACCTGCGCCGACGAGGTCGGCCAGCTGGCCGCCGCGGTGGACGCCACCATGGACAAGCTGACGGGCACGATGCGCCGCATCGCCGACTCCTCGACCACCCTGGCCGCCTCCAGCGAGGAGCTGTCGGCGGTGGCCACCCAGCTGTCCTCCGGGGCGGAGGAGTCGGCCACCCAGTCCCAGGTCGTCTCCGCCGCGACGGAGGAGATCAGCGCGAACATCG
The DNA here is from genome assembly GCF_050871905.1 of Kineococcus haloalkalitolerans. Classification (NCBI taxonomy): domain Bacteria; kingdom Bacillati; phylum Actinomycetota; class Actinomycetes; order Kineosporiales; family Kineosporiaceae; genus Kineococcus; species Kineococcus haloalkalitolerans. Next base: position 81,028 of record NZ_JBJLSH010000012.1, on the reverse strand, counting down.
GGACCGTGGCCGCGGCCGGGGAGCAGATGACCTCGGCGATCCGTGAGATCGCCACCTCCACCTCCGAGGCCTCCTCCACCGCGGCCTCCGCCGTCAGCGCCGCGACCAGCGCGGGGCAGACCCTGGAGCGCCTGTCGGCCTCCTCCCGCGAGATCGGGGACGTGGTCAAGCTGATCACCTCCATCGCCGAGCAGACCAACCTGCTGGCGCTGAACGCGACCATCGAGGCCGCCCGCGCCGGGGACGCCGGCAAGGGCTTCGCGGTGGTCGCCGGGGAGGTCAAGGAGCTGGCGCAGCAGACCGCGCGGGCCACCGAGGAGATCGTGGCGCGGGTGAACGCCACCCAAGCCGACGCCTCCGCGGCGGCCGGGGCGATCAGCGAGATCACCGAGGTGATCGCCCGCATCGACGGCCTGCAGGCCACGATCGCCGCGGCGGTGGAGGAGCAGTCGGCGACCACGAGCGAGATGGTCCGCAACGTCACCGAGGTCTCCACCGGCAGCCAGGAGATCGCCACGAACATCTCCGGGATCGCCGCCAGCGCGGACCAGACGACCTCGGGGGCCACCCAGACCGCCCAGACCGCTGGGGAGGTCTCGCGCGCGGCGGCCGAGCTGAACGACCTGGTGGCCTCCTTCACCCTGCCCCGCTGAACCCCGCCACCACCGACCCACCGCACCCCTCCCCGTGATCTTGCAGGGAAACCCAGCAAGATCACGCTGATCATGGATGGGGGAACGCTCACCCGTCCATGATCACCGCGGGGGAGAGGGGTGCGGGCGGTCGACGGGGGAGGAACCCGCGGCACGACGGACCGCGTAGACACCCAGCGCAGACACCGAGCACAGCGCCCGGCAGGTGCCACGAGCCCCTGCCGGGCGCTCCGTCGTCCCTGCCCGAGAGCGCCCGCCGGTGATCCACCCGGGCCGGAAGTCCCTCTCAAGCGGGGGCCGCTCGTGTCCGAAGCACATCTAGAACCCGCGCCACCCGCCACCACCGGCACCGTCGCGGGACCCGACACCCCGCTCGCAGGAAGCCGGTCTCCATGCCCCTCACGAAGAACGGCGTCTCCGCCGCCGTCCCCGCCGCCCGCACCGCGCCCGCCGCCCCGGCCACGCGCAAGGACGCGCGCGAGTCCGACGAGGCGCGCCGCCGCGCCCGCACCGTCGCCAAGCAGCAGCAGGCCGCCGAGCGCATCGCCGCGGCCACCACCGAGCTGTCCGCGCAGACCACGCAGTCCGCCGAGGCCTCGCGCCAGCTGCGCGACGCCATGCAGCAGATCGCCGCCGGCGCCGAGGAGGCCTCGGGCGCCACCCAGGAGTCGCTGGCCGCCACGAACCAGGTCGCCGCCAGCATCAGCGTGCAGCAGCAGACCAGCCAGCGCGTGCGCGAGACGACCACGACGCTGCAGGCCCTGCTCGGCGAGACCGCCGAGGGCATCAGCAGCCTGGTCTCCAACGTCAGCGAGGCCGCCGACCGCCAGACCGCCTCGGTCGAGACGATCACCGAGCTGGAGAAGCAGGCCGAGGAGATCGGCACCATCGTCGCCGCCGTCGCGCGCATCGCCGACCAGACGAACCTGCTGGCCCTCAACGCCGCCATCGAGGCCGCCCGCGCCCGCCAGCACGGCAAGGGCTTCGCCGTCGTCGCCGACGAGGTCCGCACCCTCGCCGAGACCTCCGAGCGCTCCGCCAGCCAGATCCGCGAGCTCATCGACTCCATCCGCAGCGGCGTCACCGCCGTCGCCGAGGGCGTGCAGGCCTCGGCCGAGACCTCCCGCGGCGAGGTGGAGAAGGGCCGCGCCATCACCGCCCAGCTCGCCCAGATCCGCGGCGACATGGTCGTCATCCTCGACGGCGCCGGCGAGATCGCCTCCGCCGCGACGCAGGCGGAGAAGGCCTCCCAGGACGCGCAGCTGCGCGCCGAGGAGATCGCCGCCGCCGCCGAGCAGCAGTCCGCCGCGGCCGAGGAGGTCCTGCAGACCGTCGACCAGCAGGGCGCCGCGCTGCAGCAGAGCGAGCGGGCCTCCGAGCAGCTGTCGGAGATCGCCGACGAGCTGCGCGGCTCCGCCGACATCGGCAAGTCCGCCGAGGAGGTCGCCGCCGCCGCCGAGGAGCTGGCCGCCGCCGCCGAGGAGATCAACCGCGCCGCCACCCAGATCTCCCAGGCCATCACCGAGATCAGCCAGGGCGCGCAGGCGCAGTCCACCAAGACGCAGGAGTCCTCCAGCGCCCTGAACCAGATCGAGCAGGGCGCCCAGCTCGCCGAGTCCCGCGCCGGCACGGCCGTGGAGAAGGCCGACGAGATGATCGCCCAGCTGGGGGTCAACAAGACCGCCGTCGACGCGATGATCACCGCGATCTCGACCGCCTCGGCCGCGGCCAAGGACAGCGTCAAGCAGGTCGTCGAGCTGGAGATCGTCTCCCGCAAGATCGACAAGATCGTCGACGCCATCGCCAACGTCTCCATCCAGACGAACATGCTGGCCGTTAACGGGTCCGTGGAGTCCGCCCGCGCCGGCGAGTACGGCAAGGGCTTCGCGGTCGTGTCCACCGACATCCGCAACCTGGCCCGCGACTCCGCCGACAACGCCGAGCGCATCAAGGACCTCGTCAAGGAGGTCCAGGACCGCATCGTCGCCGTGCGCGCGGACCTGGAGGAGACCTCCCGCCAGGCCCTCGTGGAGGTCGAGCGCGCCAAGGCGAGCACCGCCCGCCTCGTCGAGGTCGAGCGCGACATGGGCGCCGTGCGCAGCGGCAACGAGCAGGTGCGCGCGGCCTCGCAGGAGATCGCCGCCGCCCTCGGGCAGGTCAAGACGAGCCTGGACCAGATCTCCGCCGCCGCCAACCAGGCCGACACGCTCAGCACCCAGGCCTCCGCGGCCGCCCGCCAGCAGAGCACGGGCGCCGAGGAGCTGGCGACGGCGATCGAGGAGATCGCCGCGCTGGCCGACGAGCTGCAGCAGCCCTGAGCACCCACGTCCCCCGGAGGAGCGCCGTGAGCGAGACCACGAGCGAGGCCACGCACGACGTGGCCCCCTCCACCCCCGGCGACCTCGACGAGGTCACCGGGGTGGAGACGAACGACGGGGCGCGGCTGCCCGGCCAGCGCCCCGCCCCCGCCGGGGAGGAACTCCCCGGCGAGGTCGCCGGCGAGGAGGAGGACGACGACTACGTCACCTTCGAGATGGCCGGCGAGGCGTACGCGCTGCAGATGGAGCGCGTGCAGGAGATCATCCGCGTCCCTGAGCTGATCCGCGTCCCCCTGGGGCCGGCGGCCCTGGAGGGCCTGGCCAACCTGCGCGGGCGCGTCCTGCCCGTCGTCAGCCTGCGCCGCTGCTGCGGCCTGGGCGACGCCGAGCACACCGAGGCCACCCGCGTCGTCGTCGTCGAGGCCGCCGGGGCCACCCTCGGCCTCGTCGTCGACCGCGTCACCGCGGTCGTCTCCGTCGAGCCCGGGCAGGTGGAGAGCGCCGAGGGCGTGCAGGCCACGGTGCGCTCGGAACTGCTGGCCGGGGTCCTCAAGCCCCCGCCCGGCAAGGGCGCCCACGCCGCCGCGCGCATGACGACCGTCCTGGACGTCCAGCGCCTGGTGGCCACCGAGTTCGCCGTCCTGGCCCGGCGCGCCGCCGCCACCCGCTCCAGCACCGGCTGGGCGCCGGCGGCCGGCGCGGGGGAGGAGGACACCTCCGACACCCTGGAGCTGGTCAGCTTCGCCGTCGACGGGCAGGAGTACGCGCTGCCCATCGACCGCGTGCAGGAGATCGTCCAGGCCCCCGAGCGCGTCACCGCGGTGCCCAACGCCGCCGCGCGCGTCCTGGGCGTCATGGACCTGCGCGGCGGGCTGCTGCCCGTCGTCAGCCTGCGCCAGGTGTTCGGGCTGGAGGTGCCGCCGCTGGCGGCCAACAACCGCATCGTCGTCGTGACCGTCGAGCGCGAGGGCCGCGAGTCCCTCGTCGGCGTCGTCATGGACACCGTCCGCGAGGTGCTGCGGGTGCCCGCGGCCCTCGTCGGCGCCCTGCCGCACGTCGTCTCCGGCGGCGGCACCTGCCGCGAGGTGGAGTCGGTGTGCCGGCTGGAGGACGGCAAGCGCCTGGTGTCCGTCCTGTCCGCCGACTCGCTCGTCGACGTCGGCGACCTGGACGACCTGACCGCCGCCGGACCCGGCGGTGCCCGCACCCGAGCCGGTGCGGACCTGGAGGAGGGGGACGACGTGAGCGACGACGGCCGCGGGGACGACGAGCTGCTCGTCGTGTTCCGCCTGCAGGGCGAGGAGTACTGCGTGGCGGTCGACGCCGTGCAGGAGATCATCCGCGTCCCCGAGACGCTGGTGCGGGTCCCGCGCACCCTCGACTTCGTCGAGGGCCTGGTCAACCTGCGCGGCGCCGTGCTGCCCGTGGTCGACCTGCGCACCCGCCTCGGCCTGGACCGCAGCGCCCGCGACGAGCGCCAGCGCATCGTGGTGCTCATCATCCGCGGCGTGCGCACGGGGTTCGTCGTGGACTCCGTCGCGGAGGTCCTGCGGGTCGGCGGCGCCGACCTGGAGGCGGCTCCCGAGCTGTCCCCGGAGCAGGCCGAGGTCGTCACCCGCGTCGCCAACCTCCCGCACCAGGACCGCATGCTGCTCGTCCTCGAACCCGGCCAGCTGCTGGGTGGCGAGCAGGTCGCGCGCCTGGTCGAGGAGGTCCCCGCCGCGGCGGACGCGGCGTGAGCGGGGGAGCCGTCCGGTGGTGAAGGTCCTCGTCGTCGACGACTCCGCCCTCATGCGCAAGGCCCTGTCCTCGATGCTCACCGCCGCCGGTGACGTCGACGGCTCCGGCCCCGTCGAGGTCGTCCTCGCCCGCAACGGCGAGGACGCCCTCGAGGCCATCCCGCGCGAGCGGCCCGACGTCGTCACCCTCGACGTCAACATGCCCGTCATGGACGGGCTGACGTGCCTGTCGCGCATCATGGCCGAGCACCCCGTGCCCGTGGTGATGGTCTCCTCCATCACCGAGCGGGGGGCCCTGGTCACCCTGGAGGCGCTGGAGCTGGGCGCGGTCGACTACGTCGCCAAGCCCGGCGGCACCGTCTCGCTGAACATGGCCGAGGTGGCCGACGAGCTGGTGCGCAAGGTCGTCCGCGCCGCCCGCGCCCGGGTCCGCGCCGGCGGTTCCCTGACCGCGCGGCTGCGCCGGCAGCGGGAGGAGGCGCACGCCGCCGGTCCCCGCCGCCGCGACGGTGCCCCGGCGCGCGCCGGGGCCGCGGCGGCCGGCGGCGGCACCCGCGGCACCGGCAGCACCGGCAGCACCGACCTGGTCGTCGTCGGTTCCAGCACGGGCGGGCCCGCGCTGCTGTCGGCGCTGTTCTCCGCCCTGCCGGCGGACTTCAGCGCCCCCGTCGTCGTCGCCCAGCACATGCCGGCCTCCTTCACCGGGGCGCTGGCCGCGCGCCTGGACGCCGCCTGCCCGCTGCCGGTGCAGGAGGTCACCGCCCTGGTGCCCGTCCTGCCCGGCCGGGTCTACGTCGCCCGCGGCGACGCCGACCTGGTCCTGGCCCGCCGCGGCGGCGGGCTCGTCGCCCGGCCCGCCCCGGCCGGGGCCGGCTACCGCTGGCACCCCAGCGTCGACCGGCTGGTCACCAGCGCGCTGGAGGTCGTCGACCCCCGCCGCACCGTCGGCGTCCTGCTCACCGGCATGGGCGACGACGGCGCGCAGGCCATGACCGAGCTGCACGCCCGCGGCGGGCGCACCATCGCCGAGTCCGAGGAGTCCGCCGTCGTGTGGGGGATGCCCGGCCAGCTCGTCGCGCGCGGCGGCGCCACCCGCGTCCTGCCCGCCGACCAGATCACCGCCCAGCTCACCGGCTGGGTCTGAGACACCCCCCGACACCCCTCAGCACCCCCGCACCACGAGACACCCCGAGGAGAGCCCCATGGGCCTGGTCAAGCGGTCGCCCGAGCAGGGCGCCCCCGACGCGGACCGGCGCGAGCACGCCCGCGACCGCGCGGGCCTGCTGGCCCAGCTGCACGACGCCGACCCCGAGGCCCGCCGCCGCGCCGCGCTCGACCTGGCCGACGACGAGGACGCCCTGCCGGCGCTGCTGGCCGCCGTGCGCACCGAGTCCGTGCCCGCCGTCCGCGACGCGCTGCTGACCGGCGTCGCCGAGCACGACACCGCCGGGGTGGCGCGCTCGCTGGCCGCGCTGCTGGGCGACGACGACGCCGCCGTGCGCAACGCCGTCGTCGTCGCCCTGCAGACCATGCCGCGCGGGGCCGCGGCCGTCGTGGACGACCTGCTCGCCGACGACGACGTGCGCGTGCGCACGCTGGCCGTGATGGTCCTCAGCAGCCTGCCCCACGCCCGCGTGGGCGCGTGGCTGGAGGCCGTCGTGGACCGCGACGGCGACGAGAACGTCGTGGCCGCCGCCGTCGACGCCGCCCAGCTGCTCGACGAGGACACCGCCGGCCGGCTCGCCGGCGCCGCCGCGCAGCGGTTCCCCGCCAACCCCTACCTGGGCTTCCTCGCCGGCCTGCCGGCGGGCGGGCGGTGAGCGTCCCCGCGGGGACGCCCGCCCGCACCGGCACCGCGGCCGGTGACCTGCTCACCGACGCGCAGTTCGCCCGCGTGCGCGAGTGGGTGTACCGGCGCACCGGCATCCAGTTCGGCGACAACAAGCGCTACTTCGTCGACAAGCGCGTCACCACCTGCGTGCGCGCCCACGGCAAGGACTTCGCCGCGTGGTTCGCCGCGCTGCGCGGCGGGGACGAGCGCCTGGCGCAGGTCCTCGTCAACGAGCTCACCGTCAACGAGACGTACTTCCTGCGCGAGGACCACCAGTTCGACGCCCTCGTGCACAGCGTGCTGCCGCGCGTGCTCGCCCAGCGGCGCGCCGACCGCGACCGCAGCCCGGTGCGCGTCCTCAGCGTCCCCTGCTCGACGGGGGAGGAGCCCTACTCCATCGCCATGCGGCTGGTCGCCGACTGGCCCGAGCTGGACGAGGTCGACGTCGAGGTCGTCGCCGCCGACATCGACACCCGCGTCCTGGACCAGGCCCGCGCCGCCGAGTACGGGCCGCGCTCCATGCACCGCGTCCCGCCCGCGTGGCGCAGCAGGTTCTTCGAACCGGCCGGCGCCGAGCGGTACCGGGTCGTCGCCGACGTGCGCGAGGCCATCGAGTTCACCACCGCCAACCTGTGCGACACCACCGCCATGCGCGCGTTCCGGCAGTTCGACGTCGTGTTCTGCCGCAACGTCCTCATCTACTTCGACGAGGTGTCCGCCCGCCGCGCCGCGGAGAACCTCTTCGGTGCCCTGCGGCCGGGCGGCTACCTCTTCCTCGGGCACTCCGAGTCCATGAGCCGCATCTCGCCGATCTTCGACCCCGTCCGCCTCCCTGAGGGCATCGTCTACCGGCGGCCCGCGATCGGAGCCACCCCGTGAACGAGCCCCCCGAGCAGCACGACCCGACGGACCCGATCGACCTGGCCGACCTCGGGCCCGGCCGGCACGCCCTCGTCGTCGACGACGCGCCGACCGTCCGGATGTACCACGGCGGTGTCCTGCGCGCCGCCGGGTTCACCGTCCACGAGGCCGGCAACGGCTTCGAGGCCCTGGAGCTCCTCCTCGGCGCCGCCTTCGACCTCGTCGTCGTCGACGTCAACATGCCGCAGATGGACGGCTACGAGCTCGTGCGCCGCCTGCGCGCCGAGGCTCTGGCCCCCTCCTGCCCCGTCGTCACCATCAGCACCGAGTCGCAGGAGGCGGACGCCGACGCCGCCTACCGCGCCGGCGCCAACCTGTACCTCGTCAAGCCCGTCGCCCCCGCCCTGCTGGGCGCGGTGGCGGAGCTGCTGACGTCGCCCCTGCCGTCCGGGAGCCGGTCGTGACCAACCCCCTCCTCGCCCAGTTCGTCGCCGAGTCCGCCGACCTGCTCGCCGACGTCGACGAGGGTCTGCTGCGCCTGGAGCAGGACCCCGCCGACGCCGACCTCGTCAACGCGGTGTTCCGCGCCGCGCACACCTTCAAGGGTTCCTCCGGGCTGTTCGACCTGCCCGACCTGACGCGGCTGACCCACGCCGCCGAGGACCTCCTGGACGCCGTGCGCGCCGGGAAGCTCGGCCTCACGCCCGAGATGACCGACGCCCTCCTGTGGGCGTTCGACACCGTGCGCCGCTGGATGCCCGTCATCGAGGCCACCGGGTCGGCTCCCGCCGACGCCGGCCGTGAGGCCGACACGCAGGCGGCCCTGCTGCGCTCCTGGCTCGGCGAGCCCGCGCCCGCCGGTGCCACCGCCGGCAGCGCTCCCGCGGCGGCAGCGCCCGCGGCCGCCGCCGACCTGCCCGCGTGGGTCCTGGCCGTGGGCGAGGAACCGCTGCGGCAGCTGCGCAGCTGGCTGGAGACCACCGGCGCGACCCTGCGCGCCGTGCGCTACGAACCGGACGCCGCCTGCTTCTTCCGCGGCGAGGACCCGCTGCACCTGCTGCGCCAGGTCCCCGCCCTGGAGTCGCTGCGCATCAGCGCCCCGGACCCCCTCGGCGGCATCGACGAGGTCGACGAGTACGAGTGCGTCCTGCAGTTCACCGCGCTGACCCGCGCCGCGACCGGCGAGGTCGCGCACGTGTTCCGCTACGTGCCCGACCAGGTCCAGGTCGCCGAGGTCGGCGCCGCGAACCTGGCCCGCCTGCTCGACGGCGGCCCCGCGCAGGCGCCCGCCGGCGACCCCGCACCCGGTGCCCCCACCGGCGGCGGCACCGCCGACCCCCTGCACGTGCTGCTCCTGCAGGCGCAGTGCCGGCTGCTGGCCACCGACGGCGGCGACGCCGCCCGCACCCGCGCCGCCGGCGAGGTGGCGCTGCGCGTGGCGGCCGCCGCCGGCGAGGACACCGGCGACGGCGAGGAGGCGCTGCGGCGCTTCGCGGCCACCGGCGACTCCGGTGCCCTGGCCGGGTGGATCGTCGAGCTCACCGCCCGCACGACCGCCACCTCGTCCCCGGCCGCCCCCGACCCGGCACCGGACCACGAGGACCCGGTGCGCGAGGTCGCCGCGGCCCCGGCGGCCACCACCGCCCCCGCCACCACCGCCCCCGCCACCACCGCCCCCGCCAACGCCGCCGCCACCGCCACCGCCCGGGAGGCGACCGGTGAGCCGGAGCACGCCGGCGAGGAGGCCTCCCGCGCCTCCCGCGTGCTGAAGGTCGAGCAGGGCAAGGTCGACCAGCTGCTCGACCTCGTCGGCGAGCTCGTCGTCGCCAAGAACGCCCTGCCGTTCGTGGCGCAGGAGGCCGAGGACGCCGGTTCGCGCGCCCTGGCCCGCCGCGTCATGGACGAGTACGCCGTCATCAGCCGCGTCAGCGAGGAGCTGCAGCAGGCCGTCATGGACGTGCGCATGCTGCCCGTGTCCACGGCCTTCGCCCGCGCGCCGCGCCTGGTGCGCGACCTGTCGCGCAAGCTGGGCAAGCGGGTGCGCCTGGTGCAGGAGGGCGAGGAGACGGCGGCCGACAAGGACGTCATCGAGATGCTCACCGAGCCGCTCGTGCACCTGGTCCGCAACAGCCTCGACCACGGGATCGAGACGCCCGACGAGCGCGAGGCCGCCGGCAAGCCCGCCGAGGCGACCCTGACGCTGCGCGCGGCCCCCGACGGCGACGCCGTGCTCGTGGAGATCGTCGACGACGGCCGCGGCATCGACACCGACGCCGTGCGGCGCAAGGCCTACGAGCGCGGGCTCATCGACGAGGCGGCCCTGGAGACGCTGTCGGAGGAGGACGCCGCCGCGCTCGTCTTCGCGCCCGGGTTCTCCACCGCCGAGGTCATCTCCGACGTCTCCGGCCGCGGGGTCGGCATGGACGCCGTGCGCAGCTCCATCGAGCGCCTGGGCGGTTCCGTCAGCACCACCAACCGCCGCGGTGAGGGTCTGACCGTCCGGCTGCGGCTGCCGCTGACGATGGCGGTCTCGCGCGTCCTGCTCATCACCGCCGGCGGGCAGCGCTTCGGCGTCCCCCTCGACGACGTCGTGGAGACCGTGCGCGTCGACCGCGCCGACGTCAGCCACGTCGCCGGCCGTCCCGTCCTGGCCCTGCGCGACGACGTCGTGCCGCTGGTCGACCTCGGCGCCCTCCTCGGCGCCGGGGCGGGGACGGGCACCGGTGCGCTGAACGTGCTCGTCGTGCGCACCCCCACCGGGCCCCTCGGGCTCGTCGTCGACCGCTTCCACCAGAACACCGACGTGATCCTCAAGCCCCTCGAGGGGTTCCTGGCCGGCACGCCCGGCTACTGCGGCACCGCCCTGCTGGGCGACGGCCTCGTCCTGCTGGTCCTCGACGTCAAGGAGCTGAACTCCCGTGCCGCTGCACTTCGCTGAGAGCACCGCGGTCCTGTCCGGGACCGTCACCGTCGACGAGGCCGAGCCGCTGGCCGGCTGGCTGCGCCAGAACCCCGGCGCGCAGCTCGACCTGGCCTCCTGCGACCACCTGCACACCGCTGCGCTGCAGGCGGTCCTGGCCGCCCGGGTCAAGGTGTGCGCGGCTCCTGCCGATCCCTTCCTCAGGGCCTGGGTGCTGCCGCTGCTCGCCGCCGCGCCCGACGTCCCCGCTCCCCACCCCGTTGTCCTCGAAGAGGTTGCACCATGACCACTGTGATGCTGGTCGACGACTCGCCCACCATGCTGATGAGCATCAAGTCCGTCCTGACGAAGGCCGGCATCGACGTGGAGACCGCCGCGGACGGCCAGGAGGCCCTGGACCGCATCAAGGGCGGCCTGAAGCCCAACCTCGTCATCAGCGACGTCAACATGCCGCGCCTGGACGGCATCAGCTTCGTGCGCGAGGCCCGCCGCGCGGGCCTGCGCTTCACCCCCATCCTCATGCTCACGACCGAGTCGGAGCAGACCAAGCGCGACGAGGCCAAGGCCGCCGGCGCGACCGGCTGGCTCGTCAAGCCCGTGCAGCCGGACGCGCTCCTGACGGTCGTCCGCCAGGTCGTCCCGGGCGCCTGAGGTGTCCTGGTTCACGAAGGGACGCGCCGTGGAGGAACCCGCAGGACCGGTGGTCGACCGCGAGGCGTCCGCCGAGGTGCTCGGCCGCTCCCGCGAGCTGATCGACGTCCTGTCCGACCAGCTCGGCGACGTCGTCACCGGCACCGAGGAGGCCGCCTTCGGCGTCATGTCCGAGGTGCAGCAGGTCGACGCCGAGGTCGAGGCCCTCAGCGGCCTGACCCGCGAGCTGCTGCAGCGCAGCGAGGACGGCGCCCTGCAGGTGGCCAGGACCACCAGCTCCAACGCCGCCGAGGTCGAGGAGCTCGTCCAGCTGGTCACCGACCGCGACCGGGCCGTGCTCGACCTGGTCGGCGAGGTCCGCGCCCTGGACCGCGAGGTCGACGCCATCGCCGCCGTCGCGCACGCCACCACGATCCTGGCCCTCAACGCCAAGATCGAGGCCGTGCGCGCCGGGGACGCGGGGGAGGGGTTCTCCGTCGTGGCGGACGAGGTCCGCGAGCTGTCGCGGCAGTCCGCGCAGGCCGCCAGCAGCGTCCGCGCCGGCATCACCCGCGTCACCCAGCTCATGGAGGACCGCCTCGGCAGCGGTGACGGCGCCGGCGGCAGCAGCTCCGAGGCCATCAACGCCCGCCTGGAGGGCATCGCCGCCGCCCAGCACCAGGCCGCCGAGGCGCTGTCCGCCAGCGTCCACGGCACGCAGGAGGCCGCCGCCCGCATCGCCGCCTCCGTGGAGTCCCTGGGCGTGCGCACGACCTCCGTGCTCGCGCAGGCGCAGTTCCAGGACATGACCCGCCAGGCCGTCGAGGGCGTCGTCGCCTCCCTCGCGCAGCTGGGCGGGCAGCTGGGCACCGTGGCCGACCACCTGCGCGGCGCCGCCGGCGCCGAGGCGCTGGCCACGCTGGACGACGCTGTGGCGGCCCTGCGCGGCTCCTACGTCTCGCACCGCCAGCGCGCCGTGCACGCGGCGCGCGAGGGGACGGCCCCGGTCGCGCAGACCGCGGCGATCGAGCTGTTCTGACACGGCCGCCGCAGGGGCCGGTCCCGACCCGGGACCGGCCCCTGCGCGTGCGCCGGTCCGCGCCGCGACGGCCGTCCGGGGCCGGCGGGCGCTCCGCCACGCGGGGGACCCCGGGGCCCGGGCGGTCAAGGCGGAGTCCCGCACCGCCGATCCACCGCACGTGAAGCGTTGGCGCAGAGGCGGCCCCCAAGTGGCGACGGCGGAGCTCAAGGCCTTCACCACGGGCTCCTTCTACCTCATCGGCGGGGTCGCGACCGCGCTGACCACCCGGGCGGCGTGGCACGACCCCGCCCCCCGCACGGTCGTGCTGCTCGTGCTGGCCGCGATCGCCGTCGGCTGCGGCGCCGGTCTGCTGCGCTGGGGGCGGCACCTGCCGCAGTGGAGCTTCCACGCCGTCGTCGGCAGCGGATCGAGCATGCTGGCCGCCGCCGTCGTCCTCAGCGCGGACGACGTGGTGGCGACGGCGGTGGCCGGTCTCTTCGTGTTCTGCGCCGTCGACATCCTCTACTTCTTCAGCGGCGCCCGCGCCCTGCTGCAGACGGGCCTGCTGCTGCTGGCCGTCGCCGTCAGCCTCGGTCTGCGCGGCACCGACCCCGGTGCGGTGGCCGCGCTGGTCCTCGCGCAGGTCGCGGTCGTCATCGTCATCGGGCGCCTGGTCGCCCGCGCCGAGCAGGGAGCCCTGGACAGCCTGACCGGGCTGCCGAACCGCCGCGGGTTCGACGAGCGCCTCGACCAGGCGGTCGCCACCGCCCGGCGCACCGGAGCGCCGCTGGCGGTGGCGCTGGTCGACGTGGACCACTTCAAGGAGGTCAACGACCGCGGTGGTCACCACGCCGGGGACGCCCTGCTGCGGCGGCTGGTCGCCTCGTGGCTCGCCGTCCTGCCCACGGGAATCCTGCTGACCCGCCAGGGCGGCGACGAGTTCGCGCTCCTGGCCCCGGGCAGTTCCGCCGAGCAGCTGCGGCGCTCGTGCGAGCGACTGCTGGAGGTGTCCGCGCCGAGCGCCGTCTCGGCGGGAGTGGCCGACCTGGGAGAGGGGGAGGACGGCGCCTCCCTCGCGCGCCGCGCCGACAGCGCGCTGTACGCCGCGAAGGCGGCCGGCCGCGCCCGCACGTGCGTCGCCGACCCCAGCGACGAGGCGCTGGGCGCCGACCTGGCCGCGGCCGTCGCCGCCGGCGCCGTGGAGGTGTTCCTGCAACCCGTCGTGACCCCGGCCACCGGAGAGCCCGTCGCGGTGGAGGCCCTGGCGCGCTGGCGGCACCCCCAGCGGGGGTGGGTCTCGCCGGCCACGTTCATCCCCCTGGCCGAGCGCACCGCCCAGGTCGGTGCCCTGGGTCGGCTGGTGCTGGAGCGCGCGTGCCGCGACGCCCTGCACCTGAGCGCCGGTCTGGACCGGGACCTGCTGCTGACGGTGAACACCTCGGGGCAGCAGCTCGTGGCGGTCGACTTCGTGGAGGACCTGACCGCTGTGCTGCGGCGCACCGGGTGGCCCGCCCACCGCCTGGTCGTCGAGGTGACCGAGAGCACCGTGGAGATCGCCTCGACCGCGGCGCTGGACGCCCTGCAGCGGTTGCGGGACGTCGGCGTGGCGGTCGCCATCGACGACTTCGGCACGGGCTACTCCGCCTTCAGCCACCTCGACACGCTGCCGGCGGACTACCTCAAGCTCGACGCGGCGTTCACGGCGGGGACCACGACGAGTCCCCGGCGCGCCGCGATGCTGCGGGCGCTGCTGGACCTGTGCGCGCAGCTGGGCATCACCGTCGTCGCCGAGGGCGTGGAGACCGTCGAGCAGGCCGAGCTGCTCGACGCCCTCGGCTGCCCCCTGGCGCAGGGGTACTACTACGCCCGCCCCGCCCCGGTGCACGAGCACCTCGAGCGGGTCGTGCCGGCCAGCGGCGGGGCGGGGAGCTCCGCCCCCGGACGCCACCCCGAGGGGACTACCGAACGCGCTCAAGTGCTCTAGACGGACACCCGATGCTCCACGTGAGTGACCGGCCGAAGAGAGCGCCGGCGAAGTCGTCACGAGGAGCGACGATGCCCACCAGCACGCAGGACCGCCCCGCCCGGGCTGCGATCCGCCCGACGGGTGAGGAACGCACGTTCTCCGCCGACGAGCTCATCGTCTCCAAGACCGACCCGCGCGGGATCATCACCTACGCCAACGACGTGTTCCTGCGCGTCGGCGCGTACCAGCTGCACGAGGTCATCGGCCAGCCGCACAACCTCATCCGCCACCCCGACATGCCCAAGGCCGTCTTCAAGCTGCTGTGGGACACCGTCTCCAGCGGCCGCGAGCTGTTCGCCTACGTCAACAACCTCGCCGCCGACGGCGCGAACTACTGGGTGCTGGCGCACGTCACGCCCTCGTTCGGGGCGGGCGGGCGGATCGTCGGCTACCACTCCAACCGCCGCAAGCCCGCCGCCTCCGGCGTCGCCGCCGCCCGCGAGCTGTACGCGGCGCTGCGCGCCGAGGAGCACCGCCACTCCAGCGGCCGCGCCGCCGTGGAGGCGTCCACCGCCCTGCTGACGCGCCACCTGGCCGAGCGCGGCGTCACCTACGAGGAGTTCGTCTGGTCGATCGTGCCGGACGGGGAGGTCTGACGATGGCCCTGTTCCACCGCGGCGCCGCGGGCGCCGACAGCGAGCTGGAGACGTACCGGGCGATGGTCCGCCAGGTCGTCGAGGTGTGCGAGAAGGCCGCCGCCGGCGACCTGGAGGCCCGCGCGGGCGGCGTGCCCGGCGCCGAGGCCCACCCCGACCTCGTCGCCCTGCAGAACGGCGTGAACCGCGCCCTCGACGTCTCCGACGCGTTCGTGCGCGAGGCCGGCGAGGTCCTCACCGCCGCCGCCGAGGGCCGCTACCACCGCCGCCTGCTGCCCGGCGGCATGCGCGGCGCCTACCGCCAGAGCGCGGCCTCCATCGACGCCGGCCGCTCCAGCATGCAGGTCGCCTCGGGCCGCATCGAGGAGGCCCGCACCGCGCGCCTGGACCTCGCCGACAGCTTCGAGGCGGGCGTCATGGGCGTCTCCGAGCAGCTGGCCACCGCCTCCACCGAGCTGAGCGCCTCCGCGCAGGGCCTGTCCGCCGCCGCGGGCGCCGCCAGCGCCGAGGCCGACCAGGCGTCGGTGACGATGGAGGCCCTCACCCGCGCCTCCGAGGAGATCCAGCAGGTCGTCTCCGTCATCAACGCCATCGCCGGGCAGACCCGGCTGCTGGCCCTGAACGCGACCATCGAGGCCGCCCGCGCCGGCGAGGCCGGCAAGGGGTTCGCCGTCGTGGCCGCCGAGGTCAAGGAGCTGGCCGACCAGACCGGCCGCGCCACCGAGCAGGTCAGCACCCAGGTCGGCAGCATCCGCTCCCAGGCCGCCGGCGCCGTGCAGGCCATCTCCGGCATCAACGCCACCATCGGCGAGATGAACGGCCTCGTCGACGGCGTGCGCACCGCCGTCGACGGCGGCGGCGGCTGGGGCGGCGACGGCGACATCACCGGCCTGTCGCAGCTGGCCGAGGAGCTGCGCACGCAGATCAGCGGGTTCCTGCACGGCATGCGCGCCTGAACCCGGCAACGCCGACCGAGCGCCCGGACCGCCTGCACCGCAGGCGGTCCGGGCGTCCTCACGTGGGCGTCGACGGTACCTGCGACGGGTCGCCCGACAGCTCGCCCACGGGCGCCTGGTAGGCGATGAGCGCCGAGCGCAGCACGAAGTTGCGCCCCGAGCGCTTGGCCGCGTACAGCGCCTTGTCCGCCGCGGCCACCAGGTCCGCCGCCGAGCGCATCCCCGAGCGACGCTCGGCCACCCCCAGGCTCGCGGTGATCCGCGGGTAGGCGTCCGGGCCGACGGTGTCCTCCACCGCCGCGCGGATGCGCTCCAGCAGCACCGCCGCGCCCTCCTCGCCGGTGTCCGGCAGCAGCAGCGCGATCTCCTCCCCGCCGAAGCGGTACGCGCCGTCGCTGCTGCGCAGCTGCGAGGTCACCACGTCGGCCACGATCGTCAGCCACTCGTCGCCCACCTGGTGCCCGGCGGTGTCGTTGACCCGCTTGAAGTGGTCCACGTCCAGCATCGCGAACGACAGCGGCCGCTCCTGCCACGCCGCCTCCGCCCACGCCGCGGCCAGGTCCTGCTCCAGCTGGTGCCGGTTCGCCAGCCCCGTCAGCGGGTCCGTCACCGCCTGCCGGCGCGTCAGCTCGTGCAGGCGGACCGCCCCCAGGTGCGCGGCCGCCGCCAGCGTCAGCGCCTCCAGCGCGTCCACGACGTCGCCCGGGTCGGCGCCCTCCGCCTCACCCGCACCGCTCGGGTCCGCGCACAGGCGCACGTGCAGCACCCCCAGGACGCTGCCGGAGCCGATCAGCGGCAGCACCACCTCCCCGTCGCCGGTGCGCCGGCGCCCGTCCGCGCCCACCGCCGCGACGATCGAGGCGTCGCCGTCCGGGCGCGGGGCCTGCGGCTGCGACCACGCCGCGCACGTGAACGCCCCCGGCGCCCCGTCCGCCGCCGTCCACAGCGACGCAGACCCGCCGCTGACCCGCGCGCTGCTGGCGACCACCTGCGCGGCCAGCGCCTGCGTCGAGGAGCACGTGGCCATCGCCCGCCCGGCCGCCAGCACCGCGCGCAGCTGCCCCGCCGTGCGCTCAGCGTCCTCGCGCCGGCGCGCCGAGCCGGCCCGCTCCTCGTGCAGCGCACCGGACAGCGCCGCCAGCGCCGCCGCCACGTCGTCCAGCTCGCGCACGTCCGTGGCCGGCAGCTCGGCCACCCGCTCCCCGCGGTGCACGCGCTGCAGGACCCCGTGCACCGCGCGCACCGGACCGTCCAGGTCGCGCACCAGCCGCCGGCCCTGGTGGGCGAACACCGCCGCCGCCAGCAGGCCCACCGCCACGTCCAGCGCGGCCAGCGCCAGCAGCGTGCGGCTGCGGTCGCGGCGGGCCGCGTCCCGGCGCGCCGTCGCCAGGGACAGGGCGCGCTCGTGGGCCTCGCGGTAGGCGCCGAGGGCCTGCGCGCTCACGGCCGGCACGCCGCGCGCGCCCGGCGTCCCCTCGCGCTCCCACGACTGCGCCCACGCCTGCTCGGCCAGCACGACGTCCAGCAGCCGCGGCCCCAGCACCGGGTCCAGCGCCAGCCGCGCGCGCAGCCGCTCCCGGGCCGCCGCGAGCGCGTCCGCCGACCCGTCCCCGGCCGCGGGCCCGCCCCCCAGCAGCGCCCCGCGCAGGTCCGCCTCGCGCGTCAGGACGGCGTCCTCGTGGGCGGCCAGCGCGTCCACGACCTCCACCCACGCCACGACGTCCGCGCGCTCGGCGCGCACCACCCCGGCGCTCAGCGCCGCCAGCGCCAGCAGCTGCAGCACCACCGCCGCGCCCACCGCCACCAGCGCGCGCCGCCGCGAGGCGCGCAGGGAGGTCGGCCCCCGCCGGCGGCCGGGCCGCGCCGGGGCGGTGGGCAGGGCGGTCGGCGCGGCGTCAGCGGCCACGGGCAGACAGCGCGTCCGGCGCCGGGGCGGGCAGCACCCGGTCGCGACCGGCGGCCTTGGCCGCGTACAGCGCCTCGTCGGCGCGCGCCACCAGCGACTCGTCGCTCTCGGCGCCGTCCCACTGCGCCACACCGCCGGAGAACGTCTGCCCGTCGGCCGTCGCCGCGCGCAGCTCGTCGACGACCTCGACGGCGGCGACCGCCGGCAGGCCCGGCAGCAGCAGCAGGAACTCCTCCCCGCCCCAGCGCGCCAGCACCCCGCGCCCCTGCAGCCGCGCCCGCCAGCCGGCGGCCGAGCCGACCAGCAGCCGGTCACCGGCCGGGTGGCCGAAGGTGTCGTTGTAGGTCTTGAAGCGGTCCAGGTCCAGCAGCGCCACGCACAGCGGCAGGCCCTCGCGCCGCGCCCGGTCCAGCTGCCGCGCCAGCTCCGCCTGCCCGCTGCGGCGGTTCGGCAGCCCCGTCAGGGCGTCCGTGCGCGCCAGCGCCGCCAGCTGCCGCGCCTGGTCCTGCACCTGGCGCAGGAGCCCGCTCATGCGCACCACGACGAGCAGGAACAGGGTGATCGAGGTGAGGATGACCGCCCACACCTCCAGGTCGCGGTCCAGCACGACCTGCACGGCCAGCGTCCCCGGCGACAGCAGGCTCGCGGCTGTCAGCGCCACCAGCCGCGCGCGGGTCAGCTCCGCGCCCTCGCGCGGCGGGGAGTCCGTCAGCCGCCGCATCGACGGGTGCAGCGCCGCGCCCGCCGTGCACAGGTAGGAGGACAGGAACAGCGGGTCGGCCGCCGTCGCGTCGAAGCCGGCGGCGGCGCCGTACAGCTCCGCCAGCTGGTAGACCGCGTCGGCCAGCAGCATGAGGAACGCGCCCGTCACCAGCAGCCGGAACGCCGCCGTCCGCGCGCCCGAGCTCGTCAGCAGCTGCACCAGCACCGCCAGCAGCAGCACGTCCCCGATCGGGTACGCCGCGCCCACCGCCCGCGCCGTCGCGGACGCGGTCGTGTCCAGCAGCGACGGCTTGACCAGCGTCACCCACATGAGCAGCGAGAACCCGACGACGAGGATCGCGCTGTCCACGAACCCGTCCCGGCCGCGCCCGCCCTGCCGGGTGCGCACGAACCGCCAGAACCCCGCCGCCAGCAGCGGGTACGCGGCCAGGTACGCCACGTCGGCCACCGACGGGAACGGCTCCAGGCCCAAGACGTCGAGGACGGTGTAGCCGACGTCGCCGAGCGCCCAGGCGCTCATCCCCGCGCCCACGAGCAGCCAGCCGCCCGGGCGCACCGGGGCGTGCCGGCGCACGCCCGCGAACACCACGGCGGCGCACCCCACCGGCACGACGCAGAACAGCGCCGAGCGAGCCGGCCCCTCGGGCAGCGCCACGACCAGCGCCGCCAGGGCGCCGCCCACCACCAGCAGGGCGCGCACCAGCGGCAGAGCGGGACCGTTCACACCCGCCCCATCGACACCCGCGCGCCCCGTGAGCAGGTCAGCGGGGCAGGTTCACCCCCACGGCGCGACGGCGGGCGTCCCCGTCGCGCTGCGCAGACCGACGCGCACCCGGACGAGGGACCCCTGCGGTCCCGTCTGCACGAACAGGCCGTCCGCCAGGCGACGGACGATGCTCAGCGCGTCACCACCCAGGACCTGCTCGTGGACCGGACGGGTGCCCTCGGCGCGCAGCTCGACGACGACGTCGGCGGGGGTCACCCACACGGCCACCCGCGCCGGGGCCCCGCCCGCGGCGCGCGCGGCCGCGACCTCGTGGACGGCCTGCACGAGGTCGTCCACCCGCTCCGGCGGCAGCCCGGCCGCGAGCGCGGTGCGCCGGCACAGCTCGCGCACGTCGCGCAGCGCGGCCAGGGCCACCGTGAGGGACGGGGCGGGCGGCCGGGGCGCGTCCACGACGCGCCGGTCCCCGAAACCCGGTTCGAGACAGGCGGTCCCGTGGCGCGTCGGCGCGGCCTCCATACCTCGACGGTACGTCGCCGAGCGGTGTCCGGACACCCCGGGCGCGGCGGCGGTCCCCACCGGGCGTCACCGCCTCGCGGCGCCCCGTCACCCCCGCCGTGATCATGGAAGGTTGACCCCTCACCTGTCCATGATCACCGTGATCTTGCTGGAACTCCCTGCAAGATCACGGCGGGGTGGTGAGGGGCACGGTGCGACCCCGACTGCGCGGGCCGGGCGCTCGAGCGCGCCGACCGGCCCGCGTCCCAGCCCCCCGCCCCTGCGGTGATCATGAATGGCTGACCGCTCACTCATCCATGATCACCGTGATCTTGCTGGGAGTCCCTGCAAGATCACGGAGGGGAGGCGGCGGTCGCGAGGTGGGGGAGCGGAAGTCAGCGCGGGGGAGGGGAGAGGGCGTCAGCCGACGACCTGCAGCTCCTCGGCGGGCGCCGGCCGGCCCAGGTGGTAGCCCTGCGCGTAGGGCACGCCCAGCCCGTGCAGGCACTCCAGCTCCTCGGCGACCTCCACGCCCTCGGCGATGACCGCGGCGCCGCTCTCGGCGGCGAACACGGCCAGGCTCGCCGCCAGCGCGCGGCGGGTGGGGTCCAGGTGCACGTCGCGGATGAGGCTGACGTCCAGCTTGAGGAAGTCCGGGCGCAGCGCGAGCACGTGCCGCAGGCTCGCGAACCCCGCCCCCGCGTCGTCGACCGCCAGGCGCAGGCCCTCGCGCCGCAACCCGGCCAGGTTGGCCAGCAGGACGCCGTAGTCGTCCACCGGCTCGTGCTCGGTGATCTCCAGGACGAGCCGGTCCACCGGGGCGCCGGCCAGCGCTCGCACCAGCTCCGGGCTGCAGGCGGTGCGCGGGCTGACGTTCACCGACAGCAGCCCCGTGCCCGGCCAGGCGGCCAGCGCCGCGCGCAGCGCGTCCAGCTCCAGCGGCACCCCCGCGCCCACCCGGGCGGCGTCGCCGAACCAGGCGTCGGGCGTGCCGGTGGGGAAGCGGCTGAGGGCCTCCGCGCCCAGCACCGAGCGGTCGGCCACGGCCACGATCGGCTGGAACACCGGCCGCGGCCCGCCCGCCGCGCGCAGCGCGTCCAGGCGCCGCAGCACCTCGCGGCGCTCGTCGGCGGCGTGCTCGGCCTCGTCCACCGCCCCGGCCACCACCCGGGCCACCACGTGCAGGACGGACGCGTCGCGCGCGCGCAGCTCCGGCAGCGGGCGCAGCGAGGCGCCCCACAGGCTGCCGTACAGGCGCCCGTCGCGCCGGTGCACGGGCACGCCCAGGTAGGCGCGGGCCCCCAGGTCCCGCGTGATGGCGAACGGCACGGCCCCGGCGTCGGCCAGCAGGTCGGGCACGACGACGCTGGTGCGCCCGTCCACCAGGCGCTGGCACACCGACTCCGCCACCGGCCAGGCGCGCTCGCGCAGGTCCGGCACGGTCTGCGCCTGCGCGGCCTGCACCACGCGCCAGGAGGTCCCGTCGGTCACGCACACGCCGACGACGTCCAGGTCCAGCTGCTGGCGGGCCATCTCCAGCAGGTGGGCGACCCGCTCCGTCCACGCCGGCCCCGCGGGCACCGCGCCGCTGCCGGCGCCGGAGGGACCCAGCAGCGCCGGCGCGGCCGGCAGCGCGGTGACCGGGCAGGCGGCCGCGCGGGCGCGGTCGGCGGCCAGCGCGGCGTCGGCCTGCCGCCAGGCGTGCGCCAGCCCCGTGGCGGCCCGCCGCGCCGCCCAGCCGGTGCTGACCGCCGAGCCGCTGGCGGCTGCGGCCACGCGCAGCCGGTCGGCCAGCGGCCCGGCCTCGTCGGGCCCGGCGCCGGGCACGAGGGCCGCGAACCGGCCCCCGGCCAGCCGGGTCAGGACCCCCTCGCCCAGCCGCGCCTGCAGGGCGTGCGCGGCGCGGCGCAGCAGCGCGTCGCCTGCGTCGTGCCCGACGCGCTCGTTGACCTGCGGCAGGTCCTCCAGCTGCACGAGCACGACGCTGGCGGTGGTGCCGTAGCGCTGCGCGCGCTCCTCCTCCTCGCGCAGGGCCCGCTCGAAGCGGGCCCGGTCGCCCAGGCGGGTGACGGGGTCCACCTCGTGGGGGGCCGGGGCGCCGCCGCCCGGCGCCGAGCGGGCCGCCTCGTGCTCCAGCACGGTGGCCAGCAGGTCCGCGGACAGCTGCACGCCGTCCAGCGCGACGTCGGTGTGCCGCACGCGCCGCAGCGACCCGGCGCACACCGTGCCCAGCAGCGTGCCGTCGGCCGCGCGCATCGGGACGGTGAGGTAGGAGGCGAACGGCAGCCCGTTCAGCTCGCGGGCCCGCACCCACGCGGGCACCGCCGACACGTCCTCGGCGAAGCGCGGCGCGGCCCCCTCGACGGCGGCGGCGCAGTAGGTGTCCGTCCACGCCATGACGTCACCGGCGTCGACACCGACCTCGGCGGTGTCCAGGGCCGAGAGGACGACGTAGTCCTCCCCGTCGCGGCGCGAGACGACCCACAGGTCCATCCCGAGCACCGAGTGCAGGAAGCGCAGCGTCGCACCGGCCGCCGAGGTGAAGTCCACGGCCCGCCCTCCCTCCTGCCGTTCCGCGGGGCTCCACAGCATCGCCCCGGACGTACGAGTTGTCACATTCGCAGTACCCAGCGTCATCCCGCGCGCGGGGGCGGGACCGCCGCCCTCCGTCACGCGCGGAACCTGGCCGGCTCGGCCGGCTCGCCGGTCCCGCCACCGGTCCCGGAACCGGTCTCCCCGTCGCAGCGGACCGCGCCGCGCCCGCCCTCCTTGCCCGCGTACAGGGCCGCGTCGGCGCGCCGCAGGGTCTCGGCCACGCCCGTGCCCGGCCACCACTGCGCCAGGCCCACGGTGCAGCTCTGCCCGTCCGGCACGACCGCCAGCAGGCGCTCGGCGACCGTGCGGGCGTCCTCCAGGGCGCACCCGGGCAGGGCGAGGGCGAACTCCTCCCCGCCCCAGCGCGCGATGGTGTCCACCGTCCGCAGCTGGCCCGCCGCCGCGAGCGCGAAGTCGCGCAGCAGCGCGTCCCCGGCCAGGTGCCCGCGGGTGTCGTTGTAGCGCTTGAAGTGGTCCAGGTCCACGATGCCGAAGGTCAGCGGCTGCCCGCTGCGCACGGCGCGGGCGACCTCGTCGGCGGCCGCCTCGTCCCAGCGGCGCCGGTTCGCCAGCCCGGTCAGGGGGTCGCGGTCGGCCGCGCGCGAGAGCCGGCGCAGCAGGTCGGCGCGCTCGACCGCGCCGGCCGCCTCCCCGGCCAGCGTCTGCAGCATCGCCGGCACGTGCGCCGGCAGCGCGCCCAGCCGCGCGCGCCAGAGGACCACCAGCACCCCCAGCGCGCCGTGCGGTCCGCGCACCGGCTGCCACGCCGCCGAGGACCCCGCCCCGGCGCCCAGCGCCTGCAGGACGTCCCGGCGCACGCCGGGGTGGGACAGGGCGTCGGCCGCGAAGACGAGGTCGTGCCCGGCGAAGGCGCGGGCAGCCATCGTCGCCGGGCCGTCCAGGTCCACGACCACGGCGGGCACGCGCGGGCCGGCCGCGCCCGTGGTGCGCAGGTGCCCGTCGCCGTCGGCCTCCAGCAGGTACACCCCGTCCGCCCCGGCGATCTGGCGGGCGGCCGCGCAGATCGCCTCGCGGGCGTCGTCGGCGGCGGCCAGGTCCCGCGAGCAGCGGGCCAGCACGCTCAGGTGCTGCGCCTGCAGCCGCAGGTGGGCCACCAGCCGGTGCACGAGGAAGCCGACCAGGCCGCTGGCCCCCAGCCACAGCACCACCCGCCGCCACTCCTGCAGCGGGTACATCGGCGCCCCCACCACCAGCAGCGGCACGACGAGCGTCGCCGCCCCGCACGCCAGGGCGGCGGCCACGGCGCGCCGGCCGTGGTGCAGGGCGACCGCCACCACCGGCGCGATGAGCACCGGCGTCAGGCCGCTGGCCGCCCCGTCCGCGCCGTGGCGCACCAGCCCCAGCGGCGCGAAGGAGGCCAGCAGCGGCGCCGGTGCCCACGCCGCCGGCAGCCGGTGCCACGGCAGTGCCACCTCCAGCGCGAGCAGCAGCGCGTAGGCGGCGGTCCCGGCCACGATCCAGCCCGGGTGGTGGTTGTGCGGCGGCAGCAGCGTCACGGTCACGGTCAGCGCGCTGAGCACCGCCAGCGGGGCGGCGCGGCGCAGCCGCTGGCCGGGCGAGCGCGGGCCCTCAGGGCGTTCGTCCACGTCGTGATCTCGTCACCCGGACGGGTGACCTTGACCCTCACCTGTCCCTCGCCGCCCCTCCGCGGGGGGCCGAGGTGTCAACTCGTCGTGAATTCGTGTGAACACCTCGTGTCGCCTGCAACGTTCACGGCGGTGCGGACGATGGTGGTGGTGACGCGGCTCACGCCGCGCCGGCAGACCGGCCCGAGACCCGACCCGCGACAGCGCAGGAGCCCACCATGTCGAGCACCCGACCGAGCATCGCCGCGTGCCTCGTCCTGCAGGGCGGGGGCACCCCGCCCGCGCTCGAAGCCGACGTGCGCAACCTCGTCGCCGTGGCCGACGAGGTCGTCGTCTACGACACCGCCGACCACCTCGTGCCCGGTTCGGCGGCCTTCGAGGCCACGCTGCACCCGGCGGTCACCGTCGTCAGCGGCTTCTGGGCCGACGACCGCCGGCGCGCCCAGCAGGCCGCGATGGCGCACGTGGCCAGCGACTGGGCGCTGTGCCTGCTGCCGGGGGAGAAGGTGTGCACCGACACCGAGCAGCTGCGCGCGCTCCTCGTCGAGGCGCAGGACGCCGCGGCGCTGTCGGTGCGCGTGGACGACGTCGTGCGCGGCACCCACCGCTCGCCGCGGCTGCTGCACCGCAGCGGCGCCGGCGCGCCGGCCACCGGTGCGGTCGGCGGCGTGGCCGGCGGGCTGGACGAGGAGGCCGTGGCCGAGGTGCCCAGCCGCGTGCTGACGGTGTGCCAGCCGGTGGCCACCACGGCGAACCTGCCGCGCCAGCGCGGCGTCTTCGACCGCGTCTGACACCCCCACCGGTCCGGCCCGACGGCCGTCCCGCGTCCACCGCTGCCCCCACCTGTCGTGATCATGGACGGCTGAACGCTCACACATCCATGATCACGACGAGTTCCCGCCGTGATCTTGCTGGGGAACCCAGCAAGATCACGGAGGGGGTGGTGGAGGTGGCGGGGGAGCGGGTGGTTCAGCGGCCCGAGGTGGAGAAGTGCTGGTAGTCCTTCAGCGACGACCAGTCCCCGCCCCAGGAGAAGCCGTGGCGGGCGAAGGCGCGGACCACCGGGTCCTCGGCGGTGATGACGCCCGGGGCGGGCGTGCGGTCCACGAAGGCGCGCCCAGCCTCCGGCAGCACCGTCGTGCCGCGCACGTACGGGTTGCGCACGGGGTTGACGTCGATCGCCGTGCCGTAGCTGTGCTCGGAGAAGCGGGTGCCGCCGGTGGTCGTGCGGCAGTTGAACGCCGAGGTGTTGTCGGCCGCCATCGAGGCGTCGTCGGAGCCGCCGAACTCGTCGACCGGGCGCACTGAGGCCAGCGGGAAGCGCAGCGCGTACAGCTCGCCGAACACCGCGGCCACCGCGCCGGCCACGTCGGCGTGCACGACCAGGCGGCCCACCTGCGCGCGCCCGGCGTCGTCGACGTGCGTGACGGTCACCGCGCGCAGGTCCTGCGGGCCGACCGGGCACCCGGGGCGCCAGGAGGCGGGCAGGTCACCGGCGCCGACGGGGTCGATCCGGGCCACGTACGCCGGCAGCGGCGGGGCCGCGCGCACGGCGCGCTCGCGCCGCTCCACCTCGTCGGCCGTGCCCGTGCCCGCGGCCGCGGCGGCCGAGCCGCCCGCCGGCAGCGCGAGGGCCAGCAGCGCGGTGAGCAGGAGCCGGCCTGAGCGGCGGGGCGACGGGCGCACGCGGCAGACCGTAGCCGCCCGGCGGCGCTGCGTCGCGCGCAGCGCACGGCGGGTGCCTCGCGCGGAGCGGGCCTCAGGCCGGGGACCGCTCCGGGCGGGGGGCGGCGGCGTTCTCCTGCGCGGTCAGGTCCACCGCGCGGGCGGCGGCGTGCGCGGCGACGGCGTACAGGTACACGGCCGGGCCGGCCATCTCCATGGCCTCCTCGACCGTCTGCAGGGTGCCGTAGAGCATCCCGCCCTCGTCGACCCCGGCGGAGGTCAGGACGTTGGCGACCATCTCCATGCCGACGGCCCCGCCCACGTACAGGGCGCCGCCGAGCAGCACCAGGGCGGCGGTGCGCCGCGGCAGGGCGCGCAGGAACCCCAGGAAGGCCAGGGCGACGACGGCCACGGCGGGCAGCGCGGCGGCGACCCACGCGTAGGCGAAGACGCCGCCGCTGCCGACGACGGCCGTCATGGGCTCGACGAACTTCTCGTGCAGGGCGACGAGCTCGTCCAGGGACAGGTAGAGGAACCCGGCGCCCAGGACGACCCAGTGCCACCGGAACCGGCGGCGCTCCAGGACGGCGCGCCGGCCGACCTCCAGGGTGACCAGTCCGGCCACGCACAGCAGCATCGCCGAGTACCAGGCGGGCAGGTTCTGCTCGTTGTTGACGTCGACGAACTTGCGCGCGGAGACGACGACGCCGGCGTCCACCCCGAGCGCGACCGTCAGCAGCAGGAAGGCGTAGCTGGTCGCCACGAGGACGGCGGTGACGGCCAGCAGGACGGTCAGCAGGTGGCGTGGTCTGACGGACACGGTGAGCACGTGGTTCCCCCTCGGCCGGCGGGTCCGCTGATCGGGTGACCCCGGACGGGCGCACACGTTAACGCTGGTTGAACGCCGGATGGACGTCTTCGTTCACCCGATCGGCCCTCTCAGGACTGTTGCACCACAACGGGTTCACGCTCGGCCACGTTGAGCAACCGCCCGTCGTCCAGGGTCAGGACCCTCGTCGCGCGGTGCAGCGCGTCGTCACGGTGGGCGAGCAGCAGGACGGCGCGCCCGGCCGCCGCGTCGAGCAGGTCGTCCAGCAGCGCTCCGGCCGTCGCCGTGTCCAGCCCCTCGCCCGGCTCGTCCAGCACGAGCACGTCCACCTCGGCCAGCAGCGCCCGCGCCAGGGCCAGCCGGCGCCGCTCCCCGCCCGACAGCGGTGCCCCGCCGTCGCCCAGGGGCGTGGACAGCCCCCGCGGCAGCGCCGCCGCCCACGTGTCCAGCCGCACCCGCGCCAGCACGTCGAGCAGCTGCGCGTCGCTCGCGCCCGGCGCCGCCAGCAGCAGGTTGTGCCGCAGCGAGGTGGCGAAGACGTGCTCGTCGTCGGCGACCAGCCCGACCACCGAGCGCACCGCGTCGCCGGCCAGCTCGCGCACGTCCACCCCGTCCAGCTCCACGCGCCCGGCGGCCGGGTCCAGGAAGCGCAGCAGGACCGCCGCCAGGGTCGACTTGCCCGACCCCGAGCGCCCGCGCACCGCGACGACGTCGCCCGGCAGCAGGTCCAGGTCCAGCCCGCGCAGCGCCGGGCGGTCGGGGTCCCAGCCGGCGACCAGGCCGCGCACCCGCACGCCGCGCCCGGCCGCCGGGCGCGGCGGCAGCGGCCGCGGGTCCGCGCTCTCGTGGGCGCGCACGGGTGCGCTCAGCAGCGCCGCCGTGCGCCGGTCGGCCTGCCGCGCGCGCACCCGCGCCCGCGCCACCTCCGGCAGGGCGCGCACCCCCTCCAGCGCGGGCAGCGCCGCCAGCACGGCCACCGCCGCCCACGCCGGCCCCGTCCCGGCGACGGCCCCCGTGGCGGCCAGCGCCACGCCCAGCAGCGCCAGCCCGGTGCCGCCGACGGCCAGCGCCGACGTGGCGGCCGCCGCGCGCGAGCGCGCCCGCTCCAGGGAGGCCAGGTCCCTGCCGCGCGCGCGCAGCACCGCCAGGGCCTGCTCGCGCGTGCCGAGGCTGTGCAGGTCCTCCAGCGCCAGCAGCGTCTCGGCGGCCGCGGTGCCCACGGCGGCCAGCTCGTCGCGGTGGCGCTCGGTGCGCCGCTCGGCGCGCGCGGCCAGCGCGGGCGCCAGCACTCCCGCCAGCAGCAGGCCGGGCACGGCCGCGGCCACCAGCAGCGGGTCCAGCAGCGCCGCCGCCCCGGCCGCCACGGCCAGCGCGAGCGCGGTGACGAGCGCCGGGTGCCGGTGGCGCAGCAGCCCGTCCACGCGGGCGTCCACGTCGTCGACCAGCCGCGCCAGCAGGTCCCCGGCCCGGCCGGTGCCCGCACCCGTGCCCGCTCCCGTGCCCGCCCGGTGCAGCGCGCCCGGCGAGCGCGGCACCAGCGCCGCGACGACGTCCGAGCGCCAGCGCGCCAGCCGCGCGAAGGCGACGTCGTGCACGAGCAGGCGCTCGAGGTAGGCCAGCAGCGGGCGGGCGGTGGCGCTGGCCCGCACCGCCACCGCGGCCACCGACAGCGTCAGCACCGGCGGGCGGTCGGCGGCCGTGACGACCAGCCACGCGGCCGCCGCGGTCAGCGCCGTGCCGGCGCTGGCCGAGCCGACGCCCAGCGCGGCGGCCACCCACCCGGGGCGCGGCAGCCGGCGCGGGGCCGGGCCCGCGGCCGGCAGCGGCTCCGGCGCGGCGGCGCCCTGCGCGACCCCGGGGACGTCCGCGGGACCGTCTCCGGGACCGTCCACCGCCGCTGCCGGGCGGACCACGGTCACGACGCGGTCGGCGGCGGCCAGCAGCGCGGGCCGGTGCGCGACGACGAGGACCGCGCAGCCCTCGGCGGCCAGCCGCCGCAGCACGGCGACGACGTGCGCCTCGGTCGCGGTGTCCAGGTGCGCGGTGGGCTCGTCCAGGACGAGGCGGCGGGCGCCGCGGCGCACGGCCAGCAGGGTGCGGGCGATCGCCAGGCGCTGGCGCTGCCCGGCGGACACGCCGGAGGCCCCCGGGCCCAGCGGAGCGTCCAGCGCCAGCTCGCCGGGCGCGCAACCGGCGTCGGCCAGCACCGCCCGCAGCTCGGCGTCGGGGTCCGGGCCGGCGCCGGCGCCGCGGCCGGCGAGGACGGCCTCGCGCACGGTCGTGGCGTGCGGGAAGGAGGGCCGCTGCGGCAGGTGGACCAGCTCGCCGGGGGAGGTGGGGTGCTCCACGCGCCCGGCCGTCGGCACCAGCACCCCGGCGGCCACCCGCGCCAGCGTCGACTTGCCCGCGCCGGAGGCCCCCGCCAGGGCCACCACCTCGCCGGGCGCCACGTCCAGGTCCACCCCGGCGCCCCCCGGGCCGTCCAGCACGGGCGGGCGCCCGGGCACCAGCACCCGCGCCCCCCGCACGCGCAGCCCCTCCGCCGGCGTCCCCGGCGGCACCGGGGGTGCCGCCGGCAGGACGGCGGCCAGCACCGCGTCGACGTCGCCGACGACGGCGGCCGCGTCGGCCGACTCGTGGAAGCGGGCGCCGACCTCGCGCAGCGGCCGGTAGGCCTCCGGCGCCAGGAGGATGACCAGCAGGGCCGTGGCCAGGTCCAGCGACCCGGTGGCCAGGCGCATCCCGGCCGTGACGGCGACCAGGCCCACGCTGAGGGTGCCCACGAGGTCCAGCGCGGTGCCGGACAGGAACGCCAGGCGCAGCACCGAGGCGGTGGCGCGGCGGTGCTCGTCGGTGCGCGCGGCGACCACGCCCACCTGCCGCCGCGCGCGCCGGTGCGCGCGCAGCGTGGGCAGGCCCCGCACGACGTCGAGGAAGTGCACGGCCAGCGCGCGCGTGGCGGCCCACTGCCGCTGCGCGCGCGCCTGCGCCGCCCAGCCCAGCAGCACCGCGAAGACCGGCACCAGCGGCAGCGTCAGCGCGACGGTGACCGCCGACTCCACGTCGTGCAGCGCCAGCAGCACCACGACCGCCGGGGGCAGCAGCACCCCGGGCACCAGGGCCGGCAGGTAGCGGGTGAACCAGGCGTCCAGCGCGGGCAGCCCCTGGGTGAGCAGGGTCGTCAGCCGGCCCGTGCCGTGCGCCTCGGCCCACGCGGGCCCGAGGGCGGCGGCCCGCTCGA
This sequence comes from Kineococcus haloalkalitolerans, assembly GCF_050871905.1. Taxonomy (NCBI): domain Bacteria; kingdom Bacillati; phylum Actinomycetota; class Actinomycetes; order Kineosporiales; family Kineosporiaceae; genus Kineococcus; species Kineococcus haloalkalitolerans. Next base: position 51,689 of record NZ_JBJLSH010000012.1, on the reverse strand, counting down.
CCAGCCGCTCGCGCAGGTGGGTGCGCACGGCGGTCGCGGTGCGCTGCGCCAGGCGCGCCGAGGCCCACGTCGCGCCCGTGCGCACGGCCAGGGCCGCCGCGAGCAGCAGCAGGCCGCCGCGGGGGCTCGTGCCCGCCCACAGGGCCACGACGAGGTCGGTCAGCGCGAACGCCGTCACCAGCCCCGCGCCCGCCGCGACCGTCTCGGCGGCCGCGACGGCGGCGATCCCGGCGCGCGCGGGCCGGGCGTGGCGCAGCAGCCGCGGGTCGACGGGCCCGCGCGGGCGGGTCGCGCCGGACGGGGCGCCGGCCCCCGTGCTCGGGGCGGGCGCGGTGGTGGCGGTCACCGGCCCAGCCTGACCCCCTGCCGCCGCTGCGCGCCCGCCGGGCGGGGCGTCTCGCGCTCACCGCCCACGCGGCGGCGGAACACCCAGTACGACCACAGCTGGTAGGCCACGACGCCGGGCAGGACGACGACGCCGACGACCGAGATGAGCTCCAGCGCGCCGTCGCTGGCGGCCGCGCCGCGCAGCGTCACGTCGGCCCCGCCGGCCAGGGTCGTGGGCAGCAGCACGGGGAAGTGCGCGGTCAGGGCGCCGACGACGGCGGCGACGACGGCCAGCGAGCTGGTGGCGAAGGCGAGCGCCTCGCGGCGCGCGGCGGCGGCCACCGCGGCCGCGGTCAGCAGCGCACCGGCCACGGCGGCCGGGGTGCTGGGAGCCAGGACCACCGTCAGCAGCGCGGCGAAGGCACCGGCGGCCGCGGCCGGGACGGCCACCCGCCGGGCCCGGACCCGCAGCGCGCCCGTGGTGCGCAGCGACAGGAACGTCGCGCCCTGCAGGGTGGCCAGCAGGACGCCGGCGACGGCGCCCACACCGGCGCCGGGCGTCAGCAGCGGCTCCACCGAGCGGCCCAGCCCGCCGAGCAGGCCGCTGGCGCGCACCTCGCCGCCGGCGTCCATCGCCAGCCCGGTGACCAGCGCGCCCACGACCGCGCCCCACAGCGCGGCCAGCAGCAGCGAGGAGACGCCCAGGAACGCGTCGCAGCGCGCGCGCCAGCCGCGGTCGTCGTGCTTGCCGCGGAACTCGATGGCCACCCCGCGCACGGCCAGCAGCAGCAGCGCGGCGACCATCGGCAGGTAGGTGCCCGACAGCAGCGCGGCGTACCAGTCGGGGAAGGCGGCGAACGTGACGCCGATCGCGGCGACGAGCCACACCTCGTTGCCGTCCCAGACGGGACCGACGGTGCGCACGGCGGCGCTGCGCTCGGCGTCGGTGCGCCCCAGCAGGGGGCCGAGGTAGCCGACGCCGAAGTCGAAGCCCTCCAGGACGAAGAACAGCACCCACGCCAGGACGGCGACGGCGAACCAGGTCAGGGCCAGGTCGAGGTCCACGCGGGGCTCCTCAGTAGCTCAGGGAGGTGTCGGGGGCGCCGGTGCGCGCGCGGCCGCCCGCGCGGTCGGCGGGATCGTGCCCGTCGTCGCCGGGACGGTCGGCGCCGTCGTCGTCGGCGCGCGCGGCGCCGGGCAGGGCCGGCAGGCCCGCGCGCACGAGGCGCACGGCCAGCAGCGTCCACACCCACGCCAGGGCGCCGTAGACGGCGGTGAAGGCGAGCAGGGACAGCACGACCTCGGCGGTGGAGACGCCGGGGGAGACGCCGTCGGCGGTCCGGTACAGCCCGAACACCAGCCACGGCTGGCGGCCGGTCTCGGTGAAGATCCAGCCGAAGCTGTTGGCGGCCAGCGGCAGCAGCGGCAGGACGGGGACCGACCACAGCACGCCGGCGGCCAGGCGGGTGTCCACGGACAGCGGGCGGCCGGAGCGCGTGACCCACAGGTGCACCAGCGCCACGAGCGCGGCGAGCATCCCGACGCCGATCATCAGGCGGAAGCTCCAGAACGCCACGGGGATCCAGGGCGTGTAGTCGCCGGGGCCGAACTGGGCCGCGTAGGCGGCCTGCAGGTCGTCGATGCCGGCGACCTCGGCGGTGAAGGAGCCCTTGGCCAGGAACGAGAGCAGGCCGGGGACCTCGAGGCTGAACGTCGGCCGGTCGGCGCCGGGCGGGGCGTAGGCGAACAGCGAGAACGGCGCGGACGTGCGCGTCTCGTACAGCGCCTCGGCGGCGGCCATCTTCATGGGCTGCACCCGGGTGATGACCTTGCCGAGCAGGTCGCCGGTCACGGCGGTGCCGGCGCCGGCGGCCAGGGTGGTCCAGGCGCCCACGCGCGAGAGGGCGCGGAAGGCGGCGAAGTCCTCCGAGGCCGGCGCGTGCCCGCCGCGCAGCAGGTGCCACACGCCGACGGCCATGACGAGCGCGCCGCCGGTCATGAGGGCACCGAACATGGTGTGCGGGAAGGCGGCGAGGTTGACCTCGTTGAGCAGCAGCTCGGTGAAGCTGCCCAGCTGCGCGCGGCCCGTCTCGGCGTCGATCGTGTAGGCGACGGGGTTCTGCATGAAGGAGTTGGCGGCCAGGATGACGAACGCGGAGATCGTCGTGCCGACCGCGACGGTCCAGATGGTCGCCAGGTGCAGCAGTTCGGGCAGCCGGTCGCGGCCGAACCACCACAGGCCCAGGAAGGTGGCCTCCAGGAAGAAGGCGAGCATGCCCTCCACGGCCAGGGTGGGGCCGAACACGTCGCCGTAGAAGCGGGCGAAGTCGCTCCAGTTCAGGCCGAACTGGAACTCCTGCACCAGGCCGGTGACCACGCCCACGGCGAAGGTCGTCATCAGCAGCTTGCCGGTCAGCAGGCTCAGGCGCCCCCACCGCTCGCCGGGGTCGGCGGCACCCGCGCCCGCACCGGCGCTCGCGCCCACGGCGGCGGGCGCGCGGCGGGCGGCCCGGCGGCGCGCCACGACGGAGGCGGTCTGCAGCCCGGCCGTCAGCAGCGCCAGGCTGATCGAGAGCGGGACGAAGAGGTAGTGGTACAGCGTCGTGGTGGCGAACTGGAGCCGGCTGAGCTCGGTGACGTCCACCGGGGTGCCTCCGCGGATCGGGTCCTGCGACGGGTTCTACGACGACCCGTCGTAGTGGCTCCACATTACTACGACCAGTCGTAGTACGACGGCTCGCGTTGCGTGTCCCCGCTCACGTACCATCGCTCCGTGGCCCTCGGAGAGCTCGAACGCGACGTCATGGACCGGCTGTGGGCGTCCCCGCACCCGCTGACGGTGCGCGAGGTCCACGAGCTGCTCGCCGGGCACCGCAAGATCGCCTACACGACCGTCATGACGGTGCTGGACCGCCTGGCCAAGAAGGGCGTCGTCACCCAGGAGCGCGCCGGGCGCGCCTTCCGCTACGCCCCGGCCGCCTCCCGCGAGCAGATGGTCGCCGGCCTCATGCTCGACGCCCTCGGCGGCGTGCCCGCCGCCGGCGACCGCCAGGCCGCGCTCGTGCACTTCGTCGGCAGCGTCTCGCCGGCCGAGGCCGCCGCGCTGCGCGAGGCGCTGGACGCCCTGGCCTCCCGCGAGCCCGGCGCCGGGCAGCGGGCGGGGGACAGCGCCCCGGCGTCCTGACGACGTCCGTGCCCCGTCCGGCGGGTGAGGCGGAGGCGGTCCCGTGACCGCCTTCTGGTTCGCCGCGCTCGCGGTGCTGCTGGCCGGCCCGGTGCCGGCCCTGCTGGCGCGCGCCCGGTGGACGTGGCGGGTGCCGCGCGCGGCGCTGGTGCTGTGGCAGGCCGTCGCCCTCGGCGCGGTACTGGCCACCCTGGGCGCCGGGCTGGCCTCGCTGACCATGCTGTTCACCGAGGAGCCGGGGCTGCCGTTCCTGGAGCGCCGCGGCTGGGTGCAGACCACCCTCATCGGCCTGGGCTCGGCCTTCGTCACCGTCGTCACCGTCCGGTTCTGGGTCGTGGCCGCGCACGTGGCCGTGCGCACCCGCCGGCGCCGCCGCCGGCACCGCGAGCTGGTGGACCTGCTGCACCGCACCGAGTCCCACGGCGCCCTCGACGCCGCGCTGCTGCGCGAGGCGGGCGTGCGGGTGCTGTCCGGCCCCGGGCGCATCGCCTACTGCCTGCCCGGGGTGCGCGGCAACCGGGTGGTCCTGTCCGACGGCGTGATCGAGCAGCTGTCCCCGGCCGAGGTGCGCGCCGTCCTGGCCCACGAGCGCGCCCACCTGCGCGCCCGGCACGACCTGGTGCTGGAGGCGTTCACCGCCCTGCACGCGGCGTTCCCGCGGTTCGTCTCCTCGCGCGCGGCGCTGGACACGGTGCGGCTGCTGGTGGAGATGCTCGCCGACGACGCGGCCCGGCGCACCGAGGGCTCGGCCCCGCTGGCCAGCGCCCTGGTGCAGCTGGCCAGCGCCCCCGGCGAGCGCACCGAGGGCGAGACGGCCGTGGGCGCCGACGCGCTGACGCGGGTGCGGCGCCTGGCCGACGGGTGCGGCGAGGACGACCGCACACCCCCGCACCGCCGGCTGTCCGCCGCGCTCTACACCGCGGCGGGCCTCGTCCTGGCCGGGCCGACCCTGACGGTGGCGCTGCCGTGGCTGCGGCTGACCTGGCGGGCCCTGGGCCGCTGAGCCCCGCGGCCGGAGCCGCGCCCGCCGGCTCACACCTGTTGCAGGAGGTACACCTCCAGGCGCACGACACCGGCCTGCGGAGCGCCCTCGCCGACGGCCCGCCAGAAGTCGCGCTTGGCGGAACCGGCGAAGACCTCTGGGGCGGCGGCGTCGAGCAGGCCGTTGGCCCGCCGCGCCAGCGCCGTGCCCGCACCGGGCTCGCGCGCGGTGCCGAACGTCAGGACGAACGCCGCCCGGCGGCCCTCAGCCACCAGCGGGGCGACGGCCTCGGCGACCCGCAGCCGCACGGCCTCGTCGTCGACGCCGGCCACGGCCACCTCCAGCACCACGGGGGCCTGCGCGACGCCGTCGGCCACGACCGGCGCCGGCGGCGGGGGAGCCGGCGGCGCGGGCGGCGCCGGGCTGGGGGTGGCGGTCGGGGTCGGCTCGGCGGTGGGCTGGGCGACCGCCGCGACCGCGGGCGGTGGGCCGGAGGCCAGGTCGACGACGGCGCCGGAGGCCAGTCCGATGAGGGTCAGGGCCAGCAGGCCGTCGGCGAAGACCCACCCGGCCAGCCCGGCCGAGGTGGACGAGCGCGCGGCCGCGCCCGAGCGGCGGTGGCGCCCGCTCACCGGGTCACCCCGGCGCGGCTGAAGCGCGCGACCGCGAAGGGCGCGTCGTCCCCGTCGTCGGTCCGCTCGTCGCGGACCGCGGGGACGTGCGCGGGAACGCTCGCGGGCTGCGGCGCGGGCGCCGCGCCGCGGGCGCGCAGGGCCGCGCGCAGCTCCTGCGCCAGGTCCCGGCGCGGCTCGCGCACCGGTGCGGCGCCCGGAGCGGTGCTGGGGGCGGTGACCGGAGCGGGAGCGGCCGCCCGGGCCGGCGGCGCGTCCACCGCACGTCGCGCCTCGCGGACGGGCTCGCGGACGGGCTCGCGGACGGGCTCGCGGACGGGCTCGCGGACGGCGCGCGCCGGGGCCCGGTGCGCCTCGCGGGGCTCGGGGCGCGGTTCGCGGCGCACCTCGGGACGGGCCTCCGCGCGGGGCTCGGGACGCGGCTCGGGGCGCGGCTCGGGACGCGGCGCGCTCGCCACGCCGTCCAGCACCGCGCCGATGGCGTCGGTCAGGTCGTGCTGCAGCATGCGGCTGGAGTCGCGGTAGGCGCGGGTGACCGAGCGGACGTGGTCCTCCTGCGCCCGGGTCAGGGTGTCGGTGACCCCGCGGGTGACCTCCTGGCCCAGCGCCTCGCCCAGGCGGGTCAGGGCGCGGGTGCTCTCCTCGGCGTGGCGCTCGTGGACCTCGTCCAGCCAGCGCGGCACGGAGCGCAGGTCGGCCACGGCGTGCTCCAGGCCGTCCTCGACGGTGCGCCACGTCTCCAGGGCGGCGGTCTGCGAGGCCAGCAGCGCCGTCATGTCGGCGGTGTGGCGGGTGCGGCGCTGGTGGTCCTCGGCGGCGTCGGACAGGGCGACGCCGGCGGAGGCCAGCGCCTCCTCGGCCGCGTCGGAGGAGCGCTTGACGTCCGCGCGCAGCCCCTCGATGGTCGCGGTGGCGCGCGCGGTGGCGGCCTCGACGTGCTCGGTGAAGGCGTCGCCGGTGACGGCGGTGACCTTCTCCACGCTGCGCAGCACGGTCTCGTGCAGCTGCTCGACGGCCTGCGAGGCGGCCCGCGTCAGCCCGGCGGTGACCTCCACGGAGGAGGCGGAGATCTTCTCCACCGACTCGCGGGCGGCGCTGCTGAGGGCGTCCAGCTGGGCGGTGACCTGGTCGCCGAAGTCGACGCTGTGCTTGCTCATGGTGCGCCCGGCCTCGGCCAGGTCGGCCATCGCGGCGCGCGTCTCGGTGGACAGCTGCGCCACCGACCCGGTGACGGACTCCACGGCGGACAGGACCCGGTCGCGGCCGGTCAGGCTCTCCAACAGGGCCTTGCTGCAGCCCTCCTCCAGCTCGCCCAGGGCGCGCTGCAGGGTGTCGGTGGACGCCTGCAGCGTCCGGGCGTGCTGCTCGCGGTCGCGCTCGATCATCTCCCCGTGCCGGGTGATGGCCACGGACACGTCGCGCTGCAGCGACACGGCGGCCTCGGCGACGCGGGCGCCGCTGTCCTCGGCGGCGCGGGCCGCCTCGACGATGAGGCCGCTGGAGCGCTGCACGTCGGCGACCAGCCCGGAGGTGTCGCCGTGCAGGCGGGTGGTCTCGGCGATGAGGCCGGCCAGGGCCTCCAGGCCGCGCTGGAAGTGCGCGCCCAGCTGCTCGGCGGCGTTGCTGCGGTGCGGGGCCAGCGCCAGGGTGGCGCGGGCGGCGACGGCGCGCAGGCGCTGGCGGTGGGCGCGCTCGGTCTCCTCGGCGCGGTCCTCGTCGGCGCGCTGGCGGCGCTCGGTGGCGACGCTGACGGCGATGGCGGCGGTGATGAGGACGACGGCGGCCTCGGCGACGTGGTCCAGGGAGAAGACGGTGCGCCCGCCGAACCCGTCCAGCCACAGCTGCAGGAACGAGGATCCGGCGGTGGCGTCGCCGGCGGCGACCATGTCGCCGTAGGCGCGGCCGGCGAACAGCAGGCCGACCCAGGTGACGAGGACGGGCGCGAAGACCAGCGCGGTGCGCAGGGCGCCGGAGCGCACGAGGCTGCGCCGCGGCAGGGGCTGCGGGGTGGGACCGTCGACGTCCAGGACGGCGAACAGGTCGCAGTCGGCCCAGCGGCCCAGCTCGGCCCCGCCGCGCAGGGCGCGGGCCAGGGAGGCCAGGGCGGCGGCGCGGTCGGTGCGCGTGTCGGCGCCGGCCAGGTCCTCCACCTCGGCGGCCAGCTCGTCGAGCTCGGCGCGGGGGGTCGGCTCGGCCGTCATGCGCCCCGCGGCCCCGTCCGGGACGGCTGGGGGGGTCGCTGCGCGGTGCGCTGCCGGGGGGACGTCGGCGGTCACGTCGTCCAGGTGGGTCACGGGAGTCTCCAGACTGTCGCTGGCCACTGGTTCGGCGCACCGGGGGGCGCCCTTGAGCGCACAGCGCGTGAGGAGCGGCACCCGTCCCGGTGCCCCGCGCGTCACCCGGACGCAGCAGCCGCGGCCCGGCGCGTGACGAGGCGCGTGACGAGGCGCGTGACGAGGGGGGCCGCGAGGCCGGTGCGCGGGCGGGGGAGCGGTGCTCAACGGCCCGGGTGCGCCCGCGCGGGGGAGGCCGGCGCCGCGGCGCCAGCGGTGCGTGAGGGGCGCTGGGCCGATCGGGTGGTTCTAGCAGGACCCGGCGGGTCGAACGGCCCCGCACGGGCGGCGCGGCTCAAGCGCCCGCCGCGCTGCGCCGAATGGTCACAAGACGCGGGACGTGCCGGCCCTGGGCCGCGCGCTCCGCGCACGCAGCAGGAGGACAGTCGAACCCTCACCGGGCACCGCGCCGGTGAGCCGTCGGAGGGTGGCCGCAGTGCCCGACATCACCAGCATCGCGCTGCACACAGCGCTGGACGGTCTGCAGGCGCGCCAGCGAGCCATCGCCGACAACATCTCCAACATCAACACCCCGGGCTACCTGGCCAACAAGGTGGCGTTCGAGACGTCGCTGGCCGACGCGGTCCGCTCCGGCAGCCCGGCCGCGGCCGCGGCGTCGCCGGTGTCCACGCGCAAGTCGCTGGAGCCCACCCGCGAGGACGGCAACAACGTCAACCTCGACCAGGAGACCATCTCCAACGTCGCGACGAACCTCAGCTACCAGACCGTCCTGGCCGCGCTGAACAGCAAGTACTCGCTGCTGCGCACCGCGATGTCCTCGCAGTGACCCTCCCCGCACCCCGCCCCCCGCAGACGTCCCCCGAGACGCGACGAGCCCGGAGCAACGCATGAGCATCTTCGACGCCATCGGCATCGCCGGCACCGGTGTCACGGTGAACCGCAAGTGGATGGACGCGGTCAGCGACAACCTCGCGAACATCAACACGGTGCGGCGCACCGACGAGGACGCCTTCGCGGCGCGCTACGTCGTGGCCACCGAGGCCGGCGACGGCCGCGGCACCCAGGTCGCCGGGATCGTCACCGGCAGCACCGAGGGCCGGATGGTCTACGAGCCGGACCACCCGCTCGCCGACGCCGAGGGGTACGTGAAGTACCCCGAGATCGACATGAGCACCCAGATGACCAGCCTGATCATGGCCCAGCGCGCCTACCAGGCGAACCTGACCGTGGTCGACCGCGCCAAGGACGCCTACCAGGCGGCCCTGCAGCTCGGGAAGGGCTGATCCGGGTGAGCGTCGAGACGATCGGTTCCGTCGGCGGGATCGGCGGCGTGGGCGGGGTCGGTGGTGCCCTCGGCACGCTGGCCACCGGGTTCGGCCAGGGCATCGCCGACACCGACAACGCCCAGATGACCCGCGCGGTCACCGACGGCGCGGCCACCGCGGTGGCGCCGGCCCGCGCGGTGGGGCCGCAGGCGCTCCCGGGCGCCGGCGGCGCGCAGTCGGGCGCCGGCACCGGCGGGGACTTCGCCGCGCTGCTGGCCGGTGGGCTGGAACGCCTGCAGGGACTGCAGTCCAGCGCCGACCAGCTGGCCGTGCGGGCCGCCACCGGTGACCTGACCGACGTCCACGACTACATGATCGCGAGCAACGAGGCCCAGCTGGCCACGCAGCTGACCACGGCGATCCGCAACAAGGCCGTCGAGGCGTTCAACGAGATCATGAGGATGCAGATCTGATGGCCAAGGCCAGCAAGGGACCCGCCGCGATCGTCGAGGGCGCCCGTCGCTACGCGGGCGTGTTCGGCGGTTTCTCCGCCGGTCAGAAGGCCGTCGTGGTCGCCGTCCTGGTCGCGCTGCTCGCCGGCGGCGCCCTGTTCGCGCGGTGGGCGACCACCCCGACGTACGCCCCGGTGTTCACGAACCTGTCCGCCGCCGACGCCTCGGCCGTGGTGGAGAAGCTGACCGCCGACGGCACCCCGTACCAGCTCGCCGACGGCGGCCGGTCGGTCATGGTGCCCTCCGAGCGCGTCTACGACGCCCGCCTGGCCCTGTCGGGCGAGGGCCTGCCCTCGGACTCGGAGTCCGGGTACGCGCTGCTGGACAAGTCCGGGGTGACCACCTCGGAGTTCGTCCAGCAGAAGACGTACCAGCGGGCCCTGTCCGGCGAGCTGGCCAAGACCATCACGTCGATCAAGGGCGTGGAGACCGCGGTCGTCAACCTCGCCATCCCGCAGAAGGACGTGTTCCTGGACACCCGGGACCCCGTCACCGCCTCGGTGCTGGTGAGCCTGAAGCCGGGCGCGGAGCTGACCACCGACCAGGTCACCTCGATCGTCAACCTGGTCGCCGGCGGCGTGGAGGGCATGGACCCCAAGAACGTCTCCGTCGTCGACGGCGAGGGCAACACCCTCTCCAGCGACGGGTCGGGCAGTTCCGCGCAGCAGCAGCGCACCAGCGACTACAACACCGTCGCCGGGCAGAACCTGCAGGCGCTGCTGGAGGGCGTGCTCGGCAAGGGCAACGTCAAGGCCACCGTCAACGCGACCCTGAACTTCGACGACACGACCACCACGTCGACGGAGTACACCTACCCCAACCAGATCCCCCCGCTGGCCAGCGCCACGACGGAGGAGACCTACACGGGGGCGGCCGGGAACGCCGCGACCGGCGTGCTGGGCCCGGACAACATCCAGGTCCCGGCCGACGGCGCCGGCACCGGCGGGGACTACTCCAAGAAGTCCGCCACGGACAACAACCCGATCAACCGCACCGACACCACGACGACGCAGGCGCCGGGCAAGGTGCAGCGCCAGTCGGTGGCCGTCGTCATCGACGCCGGCGCGGCCGGCGCGGCCGACGTCAACCAGATCACCCAGATCGTCAGCCAGGCCGCCGGCATCGACGCGGCCCGCGGCGACACCGTCTCGGTCGTCAAGACCGCGTTCGACACCTCCGCCGCCACCGAGGCGCAGGAGGCGCTGGACGCCGCCGCCGAGCAGGAGCGCCAGGCGGAGCTGGTCGGCTACGCCAAGACCGCCGCCCTCGGGCTGCTCGTCCTGGTCCTGCTGGTGATCGTGCTGCTGGCCTTCCGCCGGCGCAAGGTCGAGACCGTCGACGTGCTCGACGTCCCGCTGGCGCCGCTCCCGGTGGGCGACGTCACGGCCGAGGAGGACGCGCTCAAGGAGCTGGCCTCCGGCGCCGATCGTCCGGTGGCGCTCGAGGCCGCGCCGGTCGACCCCGCCCTGGAGGCGGCGGCCGCCCGCCGCACCGAGGTCGTCGAACTCGTCTCCCGCCAGCCCGAGGAAGTCGCGGAACTGCTCCGCGGCTGGCTCGCCGATCGGAGGTCCTGAGCCGTGCCGTCCACCGAGCTCGAGGTCGCGCCCCTGTCCGGGGCGCAGAAGGCCGCCGTCCTGCTCGTCCAGGTCGGTCAGGAGAACGCCGCGAAGGTCCTGGCCCACATGCGACCGGCGGAGATCGAGGAGCTGACCGCGGAGATCCTGCGGCTGCGCTCGGTCTCCGCCGAGACCGCCGGCGTGGTGCTGCAGGAGTTCCACGACATGATCGTCGCCCCGCTGCGCGGTGGCGCCGGCGGCATGGACTTCGCCCAGGCGCTGCTGGAGGGCGCCCTCGGCACCGACGGCGCCGCGGAGGTCCTGGGCCGCGTCGCCGAGGCGGCGGTGGTGCAGCCCTTCCAGTTCCTGCACCAGGCCGACCCGCAGCAGATCCTCACCTTCCTCACCGGTGAGCACCCGCAGACCATCGCCCTGGTCGTGGCGCACCTGCGCCCGGACCAGTCCTCGATGATCCTGGGCGGGCTGGCCCCGGAGATGCAGGCCGACATCGCCTACCGCATCGCCACCATGGAGGCCACCAGCAGCGAGTACGTGCGGATGATCGAGGACGTCGTGCAGCGGCGCACCTCCACCGTGCTGCAGGCCAAGAGCAACACCGCCGTCGGCGGCGTGCAGCCCCTGGTCGACATCATCAACCGCGCCGACCGCGGCACCGAGCGCAGCATCCTCGAGGGCCTGGCGAAGGTGGACGCGCCGCTGGCGGAGGAGATCCGCGGGCTCATGTTCGTCTTCGAGGACATCACCACCCTCGACGACCGCTCCATCCAGCTCGTCCTGCGCGGGGTGGAGACGGCCGACCTGGCCACGGCCCTCAAGGGCGTCAAGGAGGTCGTGCGCGACAAGATCCTGCGCAACGTCTCCGAGCGCGCCCGCGAGAACCTCGTGGACGAGATCGACATGCTCGGTCCCGTGCGCACCTCGGCGGTCGAGGAGGCCCAGACGAAGATCGTCCAGGTCATCCGCCAGCTCGAGGAGTCCGGCCAGATCGTGCTGACGCGCGGCGGTGACGATGACTTCGTCGCCTGAGCCCCAGCACGGGCACCAGGACGGCACGGCCCGGCGGTTCGCCGCCGGGCCGGCGGCCGCCGGCGCTGCGACGGCGGGGGCGACCCGCTCGCGCTCGTTCGTGCCGGCCGACACCGCCCCCGCGCGCGCCCCGCGCACCTTCGTCGCCGCACCGGCGTCCTCGGGTGCCGTTGCGCCGCAGCGGTTCACGGGGTTCCAGGTCCCGCGCGGGCCCGGCGACGAGGAGGCCGCGCGCGCCCAGCGCGAGGCCGCCCGCGCCGCCGGGTACGCCGAGGGCTGGGCCGAGGGCATGCGCCAGGCCTCCGAGCGGGCCGCCGCCGAGCGCCTGGCCGAGCGCCAGGCGTCCCGGGCGTCGGCCGCCGCCCACGAGGCGCACCGCGCGCAGGTGCTCGCGCGCGCCGAGGGCGCCCTGCTGGGCGCCGCCGACGCCGTGCGCGCCGAGCGCGAGCCCACCGTCGGCGCCCTGGCCGACACCGTCCTGGAGCTGGCCCTGGACCTGGCCGGTGCCGTCCTGGACCGCGAGGTCTCCCTGGCCTCCTCGCCGGTCCTGGAGGCCGTGCAGCGGGCCCTGCGCCCCCTGGACGCCACCCGGCCGGTCACCGTGCGGCTGCACCCGGAGGACCTGGCCGCGCTCACCGGCCCGGAGGCGCCCGGCGGGCACCACCCGTCCGGCGCAGCGCTCAAGGGCCCGGACGGCGGCGCCGATGCACAGCTCGTGACCTACCTGCCCGATCCCACGCTGCAGCCGGGCGACGCGCTCGCCCGGCAGGGCGACACCGAGGTCGACGCCGGGCTGCGCGCCAGCGTCGCCCGCGCCCTGGAGGCGCTGGTGTCGCCGGAGGCGGCAGCGCGCAGCGAGGTGCCCGGGCGGGCGCGGTGAGCGCCGCGACCTCCGAGCGGCTCGTGGGCCCGGCGCTGGCCCGGCAGGTGCGCGAGGTGCTGCGCCCGCAGCTGGAGCGCGCCACCGGCGCCGCCCGCCCGCTCGTGCGCGGGCGGGTCAGCGGCGTCGTGGGCCTGTCGGTGGACGTGGCCGGCCTGGAGGCCGCCGTCGGCGAGACCGTCCTGCTGGGCGACCCGGCCACCGGCCCGGTCACCCCGGCCGAGGTCGTGGCCGTGGACGCCGGCCCCGGCGGCGCGCCGCGGCTGCGCTGCCTGCCGCTGGGCCACGCCGCCGGCCTGGCCGCCGGCCTGCCGGCCACCGCCACCCGCCGCGCCCCCACCGTCCCCGTGGGCACCGCCCTGCTGGGGCGGGTCGTCGACGCCCTGGGCAACCCCCTGGACGGCGGCGAGCCCCTGCACGCCGCGCCCCGCGCGCCCCTGCACGCCGCCCCGCCGCCGGCGATGGCCCGCGCCCGCGTCGACGCCCCCCTCGGGCTGGGCGTCCGGGCGCTGGACACCCTCGTGCCGGCCGGGCGCGGGCAGCGCTTCGGCATCTTCGCCGGCTCCGGCGTCGGCAAGTCCTCGCTGCTGTCGATGATCGCCCGCGGCACCGCGGCCGACGTGTCCGTCCTCGCCCTCGTCGGCGAGCGCGGCCGCGAGGTCCGCGAGTTCCTCGAGGACGACCTGGGCCCGGAGGGCCTGGCCCGCTCCGTCGTCGTCGTCGCCACCAGCGACGAGGCGCCCGCGCTGCGCCTGCGCGCGGCCGTCACCGCCACCGCCGTCGCCGAGTCGTTCCGCGACCTGGGCGCCGACTGCGTCCTGATGATGGACTCCCTCACGCGCGTGGCGATGGCCCAGCGCGAGGTCGGCCTGTCCGTCGGCGAGCCGCCCGCCACCCGCGGCTACCCGCCCAGCGTGTTCGCGCTCCTGCCGCGGCTGCTGGAGCGCGCCGGGCCGGGCGTGAGGGGCTCCATCACCGGCATCTACACCGTCCTGGTGGACGGCGACGACCACAACGAGCCGATCGCCGACGCCGCCCGCTCCATCCTCGACGGCCACGTCGTCCTGGACCGCCGCCTGGCCACCGCCGGGCACTTCCCGACGATCGACGTGCTGGAGTCCGTCTCCCGCGTCGCCGGGCGCGTGACCACCCGCGAGCAGCGGGCGCTGGCCACCACCCTGCGCCGCGTCCTGGCCGCCCACCGCGACGCCAAGGAGCTCATCGACGTCGGCGCCTACGCCCCCGGCGCCAACCCCGACGTCGACGCCGCCGTGGCCGCCATGCCCGCCATCAACGCCTTCCTGCGCCAGGACCTGGACGAGACCACCCCCGCCGAGCGGGCGTGGGACGACCTGGCGCAGCTGGCCGCCCAGCTGACCCGATCCGGAGGTGCACGGTGATCGCCCGCGGCATCCTCGGCCTGCTCAAGCTGCGCCGCGCCCAGCAGGAGCAGGCCAAGGCCGACGTCTCCCACGCCAACGCCCAGCTGCGCCGCGAGGCCCAGCGCGCCGCCCGCGTGCAGCGCGACCTCGGCGAGGCCCACCTGAGCGACGAGACGATGACCGCCTGGACCGTCTCCGTGGCCCGGCGCGCCGCCCTGGTCGCCGACCTGGACTCCGCCCGCGCCCTCGTGGCCCGCGCCGAGCAGGAGGTCGGCGACAAGCAGGCCGCCTGGGCGCGCGCCCGCCGCGCCGAGCGCTCCCTGGAGCGCGTCGTCGAGCGCCAGGAGCTCGCCCAGGAGCGCGCCGCGCTGGCCGCCGACCAGAAGGCCCTGGACGACCTGACCGTGGCCGCGTTCGCCGCCCGCGCCCGCCGGCGCGCCGGCCTGGCCGGGCCCGCGGATGGGCCCGGGGGGGAGGACGCGTGAGCGGCATCGCCGAGGTCCAGTCCCGCATCGCCGACATCGAGTCCCGCATCGCCGGGCTCGGCGCGGCCGCCGGCCAGCAGCGCCTGCTCACCGCCGCGACCGCCGTGCGCGCCGCCAGCTCGGCCGCGGCCTCCGCCAGCTCGGGCGACGGGGGTTTCGCCTCCGCGCTCGGCGGCGCCACCGGGGCCACCGGTGGCGTCGCCCGCGGCACCCGCTCGCTCAACGCGGCCTTCGGCGGCCGCGCGGTCGCCGATCCGACCACCGCCGCCGGCGGCGACACGGGGGAGCGGCTGCTGGCCGCCGCACGCCCGTACCTGGGCGTGCCCTACGTGTGGGGCGGCACCACCCCGGCCGGCTTCGACTGCTCGGGGCTCATCCAGTACGCGGCGAAGCAGGTCGGCGTCAGCCTGCCGCGCACCGCCGCCCAGCAGGCCAAGGTCGGCACCGAGGTCGCGAGCCTCACCGACGCCCGCCCCGGCGACCTCGTCGTCCTCTCCGGCGGCAGCCACATCGGGATCTACGTGGGGGACGGGAAGATGCTGCACGCGCCCAAGCCCGGTGACGTCGTCAAGATCGCCAAGGTCTGGGAGACGCCCATGACCATCCGGCGCCTGGGCACCACCGCCGCCACCACCGCGGCCGCCGGCCTGGCCGCCGCCGCGGTGTTCACCGGCGTCGGCGGCGCCCCGGCCACCACCGGCGCCGGCTACGTGCGCCCGCCCGCCCTCACCGGCGCCAGCGCCGCCTCCGCCCCGTACGACGCCGCCTTCCGCGCCGCCGAGCAGCGCTACTCCCTGCCCGCCGGGCTGCTGTCGGCCGTCGCCAAGGCCGAGTCCGGCTACGACCCGAACGCCCGCAGCCGCGCCGGCGCCCTCGGGCTCATGCAGTTCATGCCCGCCACCGCCCGCGAGATGGGCGTCGACCCCCTCGACCCCGCCTCCGCCATCGACGGCGCCGGGCGCCTGCTGCGCAAGCACCTGGACGCCTTCGGGTCCGTCCCGCTCGCGCTCGCCGCCTACAACGCCGGACCGGGCAACGTCCGCAAGCACGGCGGCGTCCCGCCGTTCGCGGAGACCCAGAAGTACGTCCAGAAGATCACCGCCACCCTGAACGCCTGGAGCGCCGCGTGAGCACCCCCACCATCAGCACGCTGCCCGTCGCCGCGCCCGCCCCCTCCACCGGGAGCCGGGACAGCGCCGCCTCCGGCGGCGGGGCCGGGTTCGCCGAGAGCTTCGGGCGCGCCGTCGCCTCCCTGCGCGAGGGCGGGGACGGCACCGGCGGCTCGGGTGCTCCCGCGGGCGGGTCCGGGCAGCCGGGCACCGCCGCGCAGGCCGGTACCGACGAGAGCGCGGCCGCCGTGCCGGCTCCCGTCGACCCCGCGCTGCTCGGCCTGCCGCTGGCCCTGCTCGCACCGCACGTCCAGGGCGCCGCGCCGGTCGCGGACGCCCAGCAGGCCGGTCAGCTCGCGGGTGCGGTCGCCGCGCCGGCCGCTGCACCGCTCACCGCGCCGGTGGCGGGACAGGCGGCGGACGCCGCGGGACCGCTCACTGCTCCTGCCGTGCCGGCCGCCGCGACGGAGCCCGGTGCCCCGCGGGCGGCGACGCCCACCGCGCTGGACCGGACCGCCGCGCCGGGCACCGCCACCGGCGCCGCCCCGATCGTCCCGTCGGCCACACCCACCGGGTCCGCCACGTCCGGTCCGGCCGCTGCGGACGGCACCACCAGCGCCTCCGCCCTGCCCACCGGGGCGGTCGTCGCCGGCTCGCCCGCCGCACCCGCTGACGTGACCGGTGGCGCCTCCGCCGACGTGGCCGACGCCCTCGCCGTGCGCGCTGCCGTCCAGGCCGCCCAGCGCGGTGCGGGTACGCCCGCCGGGGACGGCGCAGCCCAGGCCGCCACCCCCGCGACCACTGCCGCGACGACCGCGGCCGCCACCCAGGCCGTTCCGGCCAGCCCCGCCGCGACCGGTGCCCCCGCCACCGCCGGCCCCACCGACGGGGCGGGCACCGCCCCGGCCGCCGCGGGCGTCCCGTCCGCCAGGACCGGCGACGCGGGCACCGGCACCGGCGGGGGAGCGCAGGACCAGCAGAGCGGGCAGCGGCCCACCGCACCTCCCGCCCCCGTCGCGGCCGGTGCCGCCGGCCGGGCGGAGGGCGCGCAGCCCACCGTCCTGGCCGCCAGCCCCGTCGTCCCGCAGCCGGCCACCGCCACCCTCGCCACGGCGGCCGCCGGGGCGCTCGCGGACACCGAGCCCGCTCGGGCCGCCGCCACGGCCTCCGCACCGGTGACCGGTGCCGGGGTGCCCGCTCCGGCCGCCCCGCTGACGGGCGCGGTGACCGCTCCGGTCGTCGCCGCGACGTCCACCCCGCCCGCGCCGCTGCCGCTGACCAACCCGGCCGCGTTCGCGCACGGCCTGAGCGCGCAGCTGTCGCGCCTCCCGCACGACGTGGACGGCGCGCACCGGCTCACCGTCGAGGTGAACCCGCTCGGCCTCGGGCCGGTGCAGGTCAGCGCCGAGGTGTCCGGCGGTGCGCTGCACGTGCAGCTGTCCGGCAGCTCCGAGGCCGCCCGCCACGCCCTGCGCCAGGCCCTCGGCGACCTGCAGCGGGAGCTGTCGGGCACCTCGTTCACCTCCACCAGCGTCGACGTGAGCGCCGACACCCCCGGCCAGCAGCAGTCCCGCGCGGCCGCCGGTGACGGCGGCCCGGGACAGGGCGGGCAGCGGGGTGACGAGCGCGGCGACGGCGGTGCCGGTCGCCGCGGCGGCTGGGCCTCCGCGGGCTTCGGCGCCGACGGCGACCTCGCCGGCAGGCGAGCGGCCGCGGCCTCGGCAGCCGGGCGCCTCGACCTGCGCGTCTGAGCGCCGCCGTCATCCTCCCGGGCGCACGAGAACGCCTGTCCGGCCTACAGATCGTCCCCCGGACGACCGAAGGAGAACCCATGACCATCGACGCGGCCAGCGGTGCGAACCCGTACGCCTCGCTCATCGCGAACTCCGACGCGGCCACCTCGGCCGCGGCGGCGAAGCGGGCGGCCGACCCCAGCACCAGCACGAAGGCGTCCGGCAGCACGAAGGACAACAAGGACACCTTCATGAAGCTGCTGGTGGCGCAGTTGCGCTACCAGGACCCGTCCAAGCCCGTCGACTCCACCGCCTTCATCGCGCAGACCGCGCAGTTCTCCTCCCTGGAGACGATGGAGGCGATGAACAAGAACAACGTCGAGATGCTCGGCGCGCAGCTGAAGCTGCAGGCCAGCACCCTCGTCGGCCAGACCGTCACCTACACCGGGGCGGACGGCAACCCCGTGACGGGCGTCGTCACCTCGGCGTCCTTCACGGCCTCCTCGGCCGGCGGCACCGGCGGAGAGCCGGTCCTGAAGGTCGACGGCCAGGAGGTCGTGCTGTCCAAGGTGGGCAGCGTCGACGTGCCGAAGGCCGCTGCGCCGGTCCCGCCGGCCGGCACCACCACCGGCTGACCTGCTCCAGCACCCCCACCCCGACCCCGCCCGTCCCCAGGAAGGCAACGCCCATGCTCCGTTCCATGTTCTCCGGTGTCAGCGGCCTCCGCTCGCACCAGACGATGATGGACGTCGTCGGCAACAACATCTCCAACGTCAACACCACCGGCTACAAGAGCTCCAGCGTCGTCTTCTCCGACACGCTGTCGCAGCTGACCAAGGCCGCGGGTGCGCCGACCGACGTCAACGGCGGCACCAACCCCTCCCAGGTCGGCCTCGGTGTGCGCGTGGACGCCATCACCATGAACATGACGCAGGGATCGGCGCAGTCCACCGGCAAGTCCACCGACCTCATGCTGCAGGGCGGCGGCATGTTCGCCGTCCAGCAGGGTGACGGGACGTTCTACACCCGCAACGGGTCCTTCACGCTGGACGCCGATGGCTCGGTCGTCACCAACAACGGTGCGTACGTCATGGGCTGGCGCCCCGACGGCAACAACAACATCAACACCAACGGTCAGATCGCCAAGCTCGTCATCCCGTCCGACTCGGTCATGCCTGCGACGCAGACCACGCTGGGTACGGTCACCGGCAACCTGGACCGGACCTGGACGGCCAACGGCCAGCAGGAGGCGACGACGTCCTTCACGGCGTACGACGAGCAGGGCGTCGCCACGACGGTCTACGTGAAGTTCAGGAACAGCGCGACGGACGTCGACAACCCCAGCAACGAGTGGACTGTCCAGTACTCCTTCACCGGCAAGGCCGATGACTTCGACCCCTTGACCGGCGTGACCCTGGACTTCGACTCTTGGACCGACCCCGACACGGGAGTTACCTACAAGGACGGTGCGCGAGCCCTGGTGACCGGGACCCTGGAGATCCCCGCGCCGGGTGGCAACATCCCGCTGAACGTCGAAAAGCTGACAGGATTCGTCGGTACCACGGGCAAGAGCACCGTCCAGACCGCTCAGAACGGTGCCCCCATCGGTACGCTGACCAGCTACTCCTTCGGCACCGACGGCGTCATCACCGGCTCGTACTCCAACGGCTACAAGCAGACGCTGGGTCAGGTCGCCATCGCGACGTTCAACAACGCCGCGGGCCTGGTCAAGGAGGGCAACTCCCTCTACAGCGTGTCGACGAACTCGGGCAACCCGGTGTTCGGCATCGCGGGCGAGGCCGGCCGCGGCGCCATCCTGGCCGGCTCGCTGGAGATGTCCAACGTCGACCTGTCGGCGGAGTTCACCAACCTCATCCTCGCCCAGCGCGGCTTCCAGGCGAACTCGCGCATCATCAGCGCCTCCGACGAGATCCTGCAGGACCTGGTCAACCTCAAGCGCTGACGTCCCTGACGGGACCAGCTGGACGACGCCCTCCCGGGCCGCGTGGTGCGCGGCCCGGGAGGGCGTCCGCGCGTCCGGGACCCGTTCGTGCACCACCTCCGCGGGCCGCCGGCCGGGGGAGTGGTGATCGCCGACGGTGACCGGTTAGCACGAACGGGTGGGGTCGATCAACCCCTCTCAGGTCCACCCCGCGCACGCCGATGGAACTGCTGACACGGCCCACGGAAGGGCCACGATCCCAGCCCAAGGACGGATCCCCGTGATTCTCGTGACTCGCCTCAACGGGTCGGTGTTCGCCGTGAACCCCGACCTGGTCCAGCGCGTCGACGCGACCCCGGACACGGTCATCACCCTCGTGGACGGGGCCAAGTTCGTCGTGACGGAGACGCTGGACGACATCGTGGAGCGCGTCCTCGCGTTCCGCGCCCGCGTCGTCGCCACCGCGCACGCGCTGGAGGAGACGGGGACCGCCGACGTCCTCGAGCTGCCGGCGCACCCGACGAGCGACAGCTCGCACACCCGCAGCACCCCCACCACCAGCGACACCGACGGCGACCTGCCCGCGCCGACCCCGCTGCACCGCAGGAGGCCGTGAGATGGACATCGCATCGATCGCAGGGCTGGTCGTCGCGGCCGTGGCCGTCCTCTGGATGCAGAACCACGAGGGTGGTTCGCCCACCGACATCCTCCTGCCCGGCCCCCTGGTGCTGGTCTTCATCGGCACGATCGGCGTCGGCCTCATGGGCGGCACGCTCAAGGACGGCCTCGGCGCGCTGAAGCAGATGCAGAAGGCGTTCCTCGGCAAGCCGAAGAACTCCGCCGAGACCGTCGGCGTCCTGGTGAAGATGGCCGAGCGCGCCCGCCGCGAGGGCCTGCTGGCCCTGGAGGACGCCATCAAGGAGGTCGACGACCCCTTCCTGCGCGACGGCCTGCAGACCGCCATCGACGGCACCGACCCCGACGAGCTGTACGAGATCCTCACCGCGCAGATCCAGGCGAAGAAGGCCGCCGACAAGCAGGCCGCGAAGATCTTCGGCGACATGGGCGGTTACGCGCCCACCGTCGGCATCTGCGGCACGGTCATCTCGCTCGTGGTCGTCCTGCAGAACCTCACCGACGCCGCGGCCCTGGGCCCGATGATCGGCGCGGCGTTCGTGGCGACCTTCTGGGGCGTGGCCAGCTCGAACTTCTTCTTCCTGCCCGTGCAGAGCCGCCTGATGCGCCTGTCCGGTCTGGAGGTCGCCCAGATGGAGCTGGTCGTCGAGGGCATCCTCGCCATCCAGGCCGGCTCCAACCCGCGCTCGGTCGCCCGCAAGCTCGAGAGCCTCCTGCCGCCGGGGACGGCCGTCGCCGACGCGAAGAAGGCCGCCTGATGTCCGCCGCGGGCAAGCGCCGGCACAAGCACGAGGAGCACGACGAGCACGTCAACCACGAGCGCTGGCTGGTCTCCTACGCGGACATGCTGACGGTGCTCATGGCCCTGTTCATCGTCCTCTTCGCGCTCAGCCAGGTCGACGTCGTCAAGTTCGCCCAGTTCAAGGCGGGCATGACCGACGGGGAGTCCGCCTCCAACCTCGTCCTGCCCGGCAACGACGGCATCAACCAGATCGACAACGGGCAGGACCCGGTCGACCTCGCGCCCTTCGCCGGCGGCGACCCCATGCAGTCCCTCACCGTCGCCCAGGCGGTGCAGGAGGCGCAGGACGCCGCCGACACGCAGCGCTCCGTCTCCGACCTGCAGAAGGCGATCGCCGAGGTCGCCGGCTACCGGGAGCTGGAGGCGCGGATCGACGCGGCCCTGGCGGCCGGCGGCGACCAGGACCAGGTCACCTACCGGATCACCTCCGACGGCCTGGTCATCGGGCTGGTCGCCGACAACGTGTTCTTCGAGAACGCCAGCGCCGACGTCATGCCCACCGGCCTGGACGTCCTGGACGTCGTCGGGCCGATCCTCGCGCAGCTGCCGAACGAGATCGCCGTGCAGGGGCACACCAACTCCCTGCCGCTGCGCGGCAACGCCCGCTACCGCGACAACTGGGACCTGTCCTCGGCCCGCGCCAACTCGGTCCTGACGCACTTCACCGGCCGCGCCGGGATCAGCGACCAGCGCCTGTCGTCCACCGGGTACGGGTCGGCGCGCCCGCTGTACCCGGACGCCGACCCGCGGGCTCTGGCCGGCAACCGGCGCGTCGACCTCGTCGTCGCCTCGCCGTCCCCGGAGTCCGTCAAGGCGCTGCTGCCGCAGGTGGCGCAGAACACGCCCACCGACGGTCCCGCCGAGCTGGACGTCCCCACGGGCGCCGACGCCACCACGGAGAGCACCACCACGGGGACCGCCACCGCGGTCCCCGCCAGCACCACCACCGACACCCACAGCGCGAGCACGACGGGAGGCCACTGACATGGCCGGCAAGAAGAACGACGCCGACACCGCCGAGAAGGGCGGCAAGCTCGGCGGGAAGAAGCTCATCGTCGTGGCAGCCCTGGGCGCGGTGCTGCTGGCCGGCGGCACGGGCGGGGGTGTCTTCCTGCTCACCAAGGGCGACTCGGCCTCCGCCGCCGCCCACGAGGAGGAGGAGCACCTGGTCCCCGGTGACGTCACCGCCCTGGACCCGATCACCCTCAACCTGGCCGACGGGCGCTACCTGAAGCTGGGCATCGCCCTGCAGGCGGTGGCCAGCGAGGGCGGCGGGCACGGCGGTTCCAGCGGCCCCGACGGCAGCAAGGCCCTGGACCTGGCGATCTCCACGTTCAGCGGCGCGCGGATGGCCGACCTGCAGAGCGCCGAGCAGCGCCAGAAGTACAAGGACGACCTGCAGGCGAAGATCGTCGAGGCGTACACGGAGGAGGCGGCCAAGGAGGGCGAGAAGCCGCACAAGACGGTCATGGGCATCTACTTCACCCAGTTCGTCATGCAGTGACCGCCGCCTGACCCGCCCCACCCCTCCCACCCGCCGTGATCTTGCTGGTAGTCCCAGCAAGATCACGGCGGGTGTTCGCGTCACGGGACGAGGGCGGGGAGAGCGGCGGGGAGAGCGGCGGGGAGAGCGGCGGGGGAGGTCCCCTCACCCGCGCGGGCTAGCGCTAAAGGGTGACGGCCGTCCGTGCCGATAGGTACGGCGTGGCACCCGAGACCTCCACCAGCGCAGAGCGGACCGGCGGCCGTCGCTCGCGACGGCGCGGCGTCCCCGTCCCGTACGACTTCCGGCGCCCGACCAAGCTCTCGCGCCAGCACGCGCGCGTCCTCGAGATCACCTACGAGGCGTTCTGCCGCCAGTGGGCCACCCTGCTGTCCTCCACCCTGCGCACCACCGTGCAGGTCGAGCTGGACGGCATCCAGCAGTACAGCTACGACGAGTACGCCGCCGAGCTGCCCATGCCCACCGTCATGGCGGTCGTGGACCCCGAGCCGCTCGTGGGCGCCGGCGTCCTGCACGTGGACACCCCGCTGCTGCTCAGCTGCGTGGAGCGGATGCTCGGCGGCGCCGGCAAGCCCGGCCAGCCGCAGCGCGTCCTGACCGACATCGAGGCCGTCCTGGCCAAGGGGCTGCTCGAGCGGACCCTGGTGGAGCTGGCCGCGAGCCTGACCAGCATCGTCGACCTGAAGCCGCGCCTGACGAGCCTGGAGCAGAACCCGCAGTTCGCCCAGGCCGCCGCCGCCACCGACGTCATGATCGTCGCGGCGTTCCACCTGCAGGTGGAGCAGGCCAGCGGGACCGCCACCCTGGCCATGCCGCTGGACCCGCTGTCCGCCGCGCTGTCGGCCGCCGAGCTGCGCGTGGCCAGCCCCGAGGAGCTGCGGGTGCGCCGCCTCATGCGCGACCGCCTCGACGACCACCTCGAGCACATCCCCGTCGACGTCTCCGTGCGCTTCACCGCCGCGCAGATGCGCCCCGACGAGATCCTCGCCCTCGTGCCCGGCGACGTGATCCGCCTGCCGCACACCGCCGACACCCCCCTCGAGGTCGTCGCCTCCGACGTCCACGTCGCCTCCGCCGTCGCCGGCAGCCGCGGCCAGCGGCTCGCCTGCCTGATCGTCCCCACCCCCGAGGAGAGCTCCCGATGAGCACCGCCACCCACGCCGACGTCCACGCCTTCGTCACCCAGGCCGCCGAGGCGGCGCTGGCGGTGCTGCCCCTGGCCTCGCCCGGGACCCTGACCGGTGTCGTCCCCGTGGCCTCCGCCCCCGACCTGGGCGACGAGGGCACCGCGGTGTCGGCGAACTTCGCCGGCGCGGCCACCGGCCGCGTCACCGTCGTGGTCGGCGAGGCCACCCTGGAGACGCTCCTGACCAGCCCCGAGGGCGCGCTCGACCCCGTCGACGCGCTGCGCCCGGCGCTGGAGACGGCCGTGGCCACCCTGGGCCCGTGCGTGCTGGAGGCCGGTGTCGAGCAGGACCCGGCCGCCGCGTTGGGCGCCCTGGACGGCGGCGCCGTCGCCGTCATCGGCGCCGGGGGCGAGACCCTGGCCCTCATCGGCATCACCTTCAGCGCCGACGTGCCGGCCGCCGCCGCGCCCGTCGCCTCGGCCACCTCGGCCGCCGCGGCCGCCGTCGCCGGTGGCCCGCGCCGCACGATGGACCTGCTGCGAGACGTGCAGATGGACGTCACGGTCGAGCTGGGCCGCACGAGCATGACCGTGCACGACCTGCTGGCCCTGACCCCCGGCGCGGTCGTCGAGCTGGACCGCGCCGCCGGCAGCCCGGCGGACATCCTCGTCAACGGCCAGCTCATCGCCCGCGGCGAGGTCGTCGTCGTCGACGAGGACTACGCCATTCGCGTCACCGAGATCGTCACCCCGGGCACGGAGGCCGGCGCCTGATGGAGGCCCTCGCGGCGTTGGCCCGCATGTCGGTCAGCCTGGTCGCCGTCCTCGGGCTGCTGTACCTGGCGGCCCGCTGGCTGCGCCGCTCCAAGCTGGCCGGCCTGGGCGGCGCCGAGGGCGTGGCCGTCCTGACCCGCCAGGGCGTGGGCCACAAGGCCGGTGTGGCGGTCGTGCGGGTGGGCGAGCGCGCCCTGGTCGTCGGGGTCACCGAGCAGCAGGTCACCCTGCTGGCCGAGACCACCCTGGCCGAGCTGGGCGCCGACGAGGCCGTGAGCGGGCCGGCCGCCGCACCGGCCGCCGAGGAGGCGGCCGAGCCCGTCACCGTCGAGCTGCCCGGGACCGGCGAGCCGGTCGCGCGCGCGGTGGGGGAGCGCTACACCCGCCGCGCCGGCACCCGCGGGACCGCCGGTCCCACCGCTCCCACGAGCACCCCCGCTCCCACCCCCGCCACGACGAGCGCCACGACGAGCACCGCGGCACCCGCCGCCGCGGTCGTGCCCGCCCCCGGCCGCCACAGCGCCTCCACCGGTGCGCTGGCCGGGTCGGCGCTGTCCCCGGCCACCTGGACGAAGGCGGTCGACGTGCTGCGCGAGAGGACGACACGACGGTGACCCACCGCCTGCGCCGCACCGCCGGCGTCCTGATGCTCGGGCTGCTGCTGGCCGCCGCGTTCTGGCTCGCCCAGGCCGGGCACGCCAGCGCCGCCCAGCTGGCCGCCGTCAGCGCGCCCGTGGCCCCCGAGGCGCCCGCCGCGCCCGGCCAGGTCACCATCGACGTGGGCGGCCTGACCGGCGTGGACGGCAAGCCCAGCCAGTCGATCACCATCCTGGTGGCGCTGACCCTGCTGTCGGTGGCGCCCTCGCTGCTGCTGCTGTGCACCAGCTTCACCAAGATCCTCGTCGTGCTGGGCCTGACCCGCAACGCCCTGGGCCTCATGGGCACCCCGCCCAACCAGGTCCTGGCCGGCCTGGCGCTGTTCCTGACGTTCTTCGTCATGGCGCCGGTCTTCAGCGACATCAACCAGGTCGCCGTCCAGCCCTACCTGAACGGCACACCCATCACCGAGGCGTTCGGCGCCGCGCAGGACCCGCTCAAGCAGTTCATGTGCGGGCAGACCCGCGGCGACGAGATCGCCCTCATCACCCGCGCCGCGGACCGCGACGACCCCGCCAACTGCCTGGCCACCCCGATCACCACGCTGATCCCCGCCTTCGCCCTGTCGGAGCTGCGCTCGGCGTTCATCATCGGGTTCGTCATCTTCATCCCGTTCCTGGTCATCGACATCGTCGTCTCCGGCGCGCTGATGAGCCTGGGCATGATGATGCTGCCGCCCGTCACGGTGGCCCTGCCCTTCAAGCTGCTGCTGTTCGTCATGGTCGACGGCTGGAACCTCGTCGTGAAGTCGCTGGTCGCCAGCTACGGCGGCGGCTGACCCCGCGTCCCACGCGTCCCGGGATCCCCACGGACCCCGGGCGTCCCGCGCCGCGCTCAAGCCGTTCACCCGTCCGGCCGAAGCACCTCCCAGCACCCCCCGCACCCGCCCGACGGAAGGCACCTGCGATGACCGACGTGACCGTCATCCACATCGGGATGACCGCTCTCGTCCTCGCCGCCAAGCTGTCCGCCCCGCTGCTGCTGACCGCCCTGGCCGTCGGCTTCGGCATCTCCCTGTTCCAGTCGGTCACCCAGCTGCAGGAGATGACGATCTCGTTCGTGCCCAAGGCGATCGCCGTCGGCATCGCGATCGTCGTGTGCGGGCGGTGGATGCTGCACGAGGCCACGGCCTTCACCACCGACCTGTACGAGCGCATCCCCGAGATCGTCCGCGGCGGCTGAGGCGGTGTCGGGCACCCCGAGCGCGATCCCGCTCGACCTGCTGCTGGCGCTGCTGCTGGCCTCGGTGCGCGTGGTCTCCTTCCTCGTCCTGGCCCCGCCGTTCGCCAACCGCGCCGTCAACGCCCGCGTCAAGGCGATGCTCGCCTTCGCGATCGCCCTGCCGATGGCCGAGGGCCTGCGCGAGCAGGTGCCCGCCGCCGAGCCGGCCGCCCTGATCGGCGCCGTCGCCCAGCAGGTCCTCGTCGGCGGTGTCCTGGGCGCCCTGTGCGCGCTGGTCTTCGCCGCCGTGCAGTCCGCCGGCGACCTCATCGACCTCTTCGGCGGCTTCCAGCTGGCCAGCGCCTACGACCCGCTCATGCAGGCCCAGACGGCCATCTTCGGCAAGCTGTACGCGGCCACCACCAGCGCCCTGCTCGTCTTCACCGGCGGGCACCTGCTCGTGCTGCAGGGGATGCTGCGCACCTTCGACGTGCTGCCGCTGGACGCCGGCCTGGACTGGGCCACCGTCGCGAGCGTCTTCACCGCCGGCATCGGCACGCTCATGCTGTCCGCGCTGCAGATCGCCGCCCCGCTGATCGCGGTCCTCTTCGTCGCCGACATCGGCCTGGGCCTGCTCTCGCGCGTGGCCCCGGCCCTGAACGTCTTCGCGATGAGCTTCCCGCTGAAGATCCTCATCACCCTCACCCTCGGCGGCTTCGCCTACGCCGTCCTGCCCGGGGTGGTCACCGACCTGGCCGGCCAGCTGCGCGAGACCCTCGTGCGCCTGGCCGCCGCGGGCGGCGGGGGGTGAGCCGGGCGTGAGCGGGGAGAAGACCGAGAAGCCGACTCCCAAGCGCCTCAAGGAGGCGCGCCAGGAGGGCAACGTCCCCCAGTCGCGCGACGTCGCGGCCTGGTTCAGCGTCGCCGCCGGGGCCGTGCTCGTCCCGCGCACCATCGAGTCCGCCCGCGACCTGTGCCGCGACACCCTCGCCCAGCTGGGCGACGTGGCCGCCCAGCCGGAGCCCGCGCGCGCCCTGAAGACCCTCGTGGAGACCTTCTCCGGCCTGCCCGCCGTCCTCGGCCCGCTGGCCCTGGTCACCGTGCTGGCCGTCGTCGCCTCCGGCGGCGTGCAGGGCACCCTGCGCCCGGCGACGAAGAAGCTGAAGCCGAAGTTCTCCAACCTCAACCCCGTCAACGGCCTCAAGCAGCACTGGGGGCCGCAGGCGCTGTGGGAGGGGGCCAAGTCGCTGCTGAAGACCGTCCTCATCGGCGTCGCGCTGTGGGTGGTGGCCCGCACCCTGGCCCCGCAGCTGATCGGCACCGGCCTGCTGCCGCTGTCCTCGGTGCTGTCGGCCACCGGCGCCGCCATCGGCTCCATGCTCACCGTCACGATCGTCATCGGCCTGGTCATCGCCGTCGCCGACTTCGCCATGAGCCGGCGCCGGGTCATGAAGAAGCTGCGGATGAGCAAGCACGACGTCAAGCAGGAGCACAAGAACGCCGAGGGCGACCCGCTGCTCAAGGGCGCCATCCGCTCCAAGCAGATGGCCATGTCCCGCAACCGCATGATGGCCGACGTCGCCAAGGCCGACGTCGTCGTCGTCAACCCCACCCACATCGCCGTGGCGCTGCGCTACGAGCCCGGCACCGGCGCGCCCAAGGTCGTGGCCAAGGGCGCCGGCCTCATCGCCACCAGGATCCGCGAGCGCGCCCGCGAGCACGGCGTCCCCCTCGTCAAGGACGTCGCCCTGGCCCGCACGATGTACAAGAGCGTCAAGGTCGGCCAGGAGATCCCCGCGGAGCTGTTCGCGGCCGTGGCCAAGGTGCTCGCCTTCGTGATGAACCTGCGCGCGCGCGGCAGCGTCACCGCCCTCGGCGACGCGCACACCGTCCCCGCCGGCTGACACCCGCCCGCGCCACCCCGCGGGCGCTCAAGCCCCCGGGCGCGGGTGCCGAGGAAGAGGGAGCCAGGACGGCGCAGCAGGGCCACGGACGGGCCGCTGACCGAGGTCACCCGCACGGGTGACCGTGCGACACAGGCGGTGCAGTGAACTTCCGCAACCTCACGCAGATGGCGGTGCCGGCAGGAGTCGTCGGCATCGTGCTGCTGCTCGTCGTGCCGCTGCCGGCGGCGCTGCTGGACTTCCTCATCGCCGCCAACATCACCTGCTCGCTGCTCGCGCTGCTCGTGGTGATGTTCGTCAAGCGGCCCCTGGACTTCTCCGTCTTCCCGGCCCTGCTGCTGGTCCTGACGCTCTTCCGGCTCGGCCTGAACGTGGCCTCCACCCGGCTGGTGCTCTCCGACGGCTACGCCGGCAAGGTCATCGAGGCCTTCGGCCACTTCGTGATCTCCGGCTCGCTGGTCATCGGCCTGGTGATCTTCCTGATCCTCGTGGTCATCCAGTTCGTCGTCATCACCAAGGGCGCCGAGCGGGTCGCCGAGGTCGGCGCCCGCTTCACCCTGGACGCGATGCCCGGCAAGCAGATGGCCATCGACGCCGACCTGAACGCCGGGCTCATCGACGAGGCCGAGGCCCGCCGCCGGCGCGCCGACGTCACCGCCGAGGCCGACTTCTACGGCGCCATGGACGGTGGCTCGAAGTTCGTCAAGGGCGACGCCATCGCCGGCATCATCATCGTGATCATCAACCTCGTCGGCGGCTTCGCCATCGGCATGCTGCAGCGGGGGATGGGCCCGGGCGAGGCCATCAACCAGTACGCCCTGCTCAGCATCGGCGACGGGTTGTCCTCCCAGGTGCCGGCGCTGCTGCTGAGCGTGGCCACCGGCCTCATCGTCACCCGCGCCACCTCCTCCGGGGACATGGGCAGCGAGGCCATCGCGCAGCTGGGCCAGAACAAGCTCGTCCTGCAGATCGCCGGCGGCGCCGCCCTGGTCCTGGCCGTCATCCCCGCCATGCCCAAGCTGCCGTTCTTCCTCGTCGGCGCGCTGTGCTTCCTGGCCGCCCACCGCATCGGCAAGCGCGACGCGCGCGCCGCCCGCGAGCAGGCGCTGGCCGAGGCCGCGCCCGCCCCCGTCAACCCCGACGAGGCCGCCGCCTCCCTGCTGGACGAGATGCGCGTGGACCCCCTCGAGGTGGTCCTGGCCCCCGACCTGGTCGACCTCGTCGACACCTCCGGCGGCGGCGACCTGCTGGAGCGCGTGCGCTCCCTGCGCCGCAAGATCGCCCTGGAGCTCGGCCTGGTCGTGCCGCCGGTGCGCACCCGCGACTCCCTGGACCTGCCGATGTCCACCTACGCCGTGCGCATCTCCGGGGTCGAGGTCGCCCGCGGGCAGGCCCCGCCCGGGCAGGTCCTGGCCCTCGGCGACAACCTGGACGGCCTGCCCGGCCGCGCCACCGTCGAGCCGGTCTTCGGGCTGGCCGGCAAGTGGGTGCCCGCCGAGCTGCGCCACCAGGCCCAGCTGATGGGCGCCACCGTCGTCGACCGCGCCAGCGTCCTCATCACCCACCTCGGCGAGCTGGTCCGCAGCCACGCCCCGCGCCTGCTGGGCCGCGAGGACGTGCGCTCGCTGGTGGACGCCCTCAAGCGCACCCACCCCGTCGTCGTCGACGAGCTCACCCCCAGCGTCCTGACGCTGGGGGAGGTGCAGCGGGTCCTGCAGGCCCTGCTGGACGAGAGCGTCCCCATCCGCGACCTGGCCCGGATCTTCGAGGCGCTCAGCCTCAAGGGCAAGCAGGGCTCGGACCTGGACGGGCTCGTCGAGGCCGCCCGCGCCGCCCTGGGCCCGGCCGTGGCCGCGGTGCACGAGCAGGACGGCGTCCTGCACGTCATCACCCTGGACCCGCTGCTGGAGCAGTCCCTGGCCGAGGCGCTGCGCCCCGGCGAGCACGGGGCCAGCCTCGCCCTGGACTCCGCCACCGCGGAGCACCTGGTGACCGCATCCCAGTCGTGCCTGGAACGCGCCGAGCAGCAAGGGATCTCGGCCGTCCTCGTCTGCGCGCCCCCGCTGCGCGCACCGCTGCGGCGCCTGCTCAAGGTCGCCGTCGGCCGCCTGAACGTCCTGTCCTACGACGACGTCAGCAACCACCCCCGGATCGAGACCGTTGGATCGGTGAGCGGTGTCCATGCACTTGCTTCTTGAGGGCTCTGACCTCCAGGACCTGCTGACGCAGGTCCGTGACCTGCACGGCGAGACCGCCCGCGTGGTCCGCGCCGAACGCGTCCGCAGCGGCGGCGTGGCCGGCTTCTTCACGAAGGAGCACTACGAGGTGACGGTCCAGATGCCCGGTGAGCACGAGCACGACGAGCACGACGGGCACGACGAGATCGGGGGCGTCACGGGCGTCACGGGCGTCACGGGCGTCACGGGCGTCGAGGGCGCTCGCGGCGCCACTCCCGCGAGCGCTCCGGTCCCCGGCCCGCCGCAGCCCGCGCCCGGCCGGCACGCCGCCCCCACCGGTCCGGCCGACGCGGCCGACGCGGCCGACGCCGCCGCGGCCGACGTCGACGGTCTGGACGCGCTGCTGGCCGCCGCCGACGCCGCCGACGCGACCGGGTCCACCGGCGCCGCCGGCGCCGCCGTGGGCGTGGCCCCCGAGGTCGCCGTCGCGTCCGCCGGGGCCCCCGCGGTCGCGGGGGAGGACGCCGAGGACTTCGAGACCGCCCGCCAGGGCCTGCTCGCCATGCTGACCGCCGCCGGCGCCGTCGAGGGCGCTCGCGCGGCGGGCCTCGTGGACGAGGACGACCTGGCGCGCGCCGCGAGCCCGTCCCCCGCCGCGACGTCCCCCGGCCGGGGGCTCAAGGGATCGCCCGCGGGTGCCGAGGAAGAGGGCGTGCAGCCAGACACCCACACGGCCCAGTCCGCCGCGGCAGGCGTCCCCGGCGCCCCCGCTGGGGAGCAGGCGGCCGCCGAGGTGGCCGAGGAGGTCGTGGACCAGTCCCCGGCCACCGCCGGCGCCCGCGGCGACGAGCGCGCGGACCAGCGCACGGACGAGCAGGCCGACCAGCCCGCGGACGGCTTCGCCGCCGCGCTGGCCGCCGCCCGCGCCGAGCAGGACCGTCCCGCGCTGAAGGTCGTCCCCGACGCCGCCGAGCGCGAGGCCGCCGAGCGCGCCGCCCGCGAGCGCGAGGCCGCCGAGCGCGCCGCCCGCGAGCAGGAGGCCGCCGAGCGCGCCGCCCGCGAGGAGCGGACGGCCCGTCCGGCCGCCGCCGACGGCACCTACGACCGCGGCGTCCGCCGCGCCACGGCCCAGGCCCCCCAGCCGGCCCCCCGGCCGGCTCCCGCGCGCAGCCTCGGCGACGTGCTCGCCGCGGCGGACGCCGGTGACGGCGCGGGCCGCCTGGACGCGCTGCTGGCCGCCGGCGCTCGCGGCGGACCGGGTGCGCACGGCGCCCACGGTGTCCCGCACCGGCCCGTCTCGACCGAGGGCCGGTACTTCGCCGCCACGATGGCCTCGGTGCAGCGTCACCTCGCCGCTGACGACACTGCACGAGGTGTTACCCCTGCTGTACGGTCGGTCACTGAGCGGGAGCCTGCCCGTCCGGGGGCACCCGCCGCCCGTCTCCGGGAGGACTTCGTGGGACCTGACCCGTACAGCAGCGACGACGCCGCCGAGGCGGAGGCCGTCGCGCGCCGCGACGCCGCCGACGACCGGGGGCTGCGCCGCCCCGGCCTGCGCCGGCCCGCCCCCGTCGAGGACGCCTTCGGCGACCCGTTCGGGGACCGCGCCGCCGACGCCGAGCCGGCCGACGAGCGCTTCGACGACCGCTCCCAGGAGCGCTTCGACGACCGCTCCCTGGAGCGCTTCGACGACCGTGCCGAGGAGCGGTTCGAGGACCCCTACGCCGGTGCCGAGGCGCACCCGCGCGGTCCGCGCGAGGCGTACGCCCCTCGGCCGGCCCCGTCCGGCCACCCCACCGAAGACCCCACCCGCGCCACCCCGACGGCAGGAGACCCCGACGTGCAGAACCAGGCCAGCTACTTCGAGCCCCGCGCCGAGTGGCGTCCCTCCCTCGTGGCCGACCGCGGCCGCGAGGTGCCGCGCGAGCAGGTCCCGGCCGGCCTGCGCAGCGACCCCCGCGGCGACGTGCGCGGCGACGTGCGGCCCGCGGCGCGCGAGGACGTGCGCGGCGGCTACCGCGAGGACGTGCGCGACGCCTACCGCGGCGACGTGCGCGAGGACTACCGCGAGGACCACCGCGAGCCGGTGCGCTCGACCCGGCGAGACGACGAGGTGCGTGACATGGAACCGACGTATCGTGAGGCTATGACTACTTACAGTGAGCGCACTGCGCCGCGGCGTCCCCAGTACCGCGACGCGGCGGACTCCTCGGACGTCCTGCGCCTGGCGCGGGACATCGAGGTGCCCGGCCCGCTGCGGGTGGGCGCCGGTGAGCTGGTCGTCGTCATCGGCGAGGCGGACGCGGTCGTCGCGGCCAGCATCCTCGTCGCCGACGAGGTCGGCTCGGAGGCTCCCGTGGTCATGGGCCGCGCCGAGGTGCACGACACCGTCACCGCCGACGAGCTGCCCGCCCGCCAGCAGCAGGCGCGCCGCTGGTCGGCCCCGCTGACCGTGGCCCTGCCGGCCCGCCCGACCGCCGCCGACGCCGAGCGCGCCGCGCGCCTGGCCGCCGAGGTCGGCGCCGCCGCCGTCGTCGTCTGCGTCGACGCCACCCGTCGCACCCACGCGGTCACCTCCCTGCTGCGGGCCCTGGAGGGCGCGGGCGTCCCGGCCCGACGCCTGGCCGTGCACCGCGCCGCCGAGAGCCCGGACCCGCTGGACGTCCTGGCCCTCGACGTCCCCGTCGGCTTCCTGGACGGACGCCCGGCCACCTCCGGCGCCTGGGCCGGTCTGCTGCTGGACGCGGCGACCGACCTCGGCGGCGCCGGCCGCTGACACCCGGAAGGACCCGGTAGGACCCCGTGGCGCGAACCGCGGGGGCGGCACCCGGGCGGCGCACCGCGCCGCCCGGGTGGCCCGCCCTCAACAGCCGGGTGCACGTGCGCGTGCACCTGCCCGAGAAGCTCGGCGACCGCGAGCTGGAGCTGCCCACCCGCGTCGAGGACGAGGTGGACGGCGCCCTGGTGGTCGCCGCACCCACCTTCGCCGGTGACCTGCACGTGGCCGTGCCCGGCCTGCCGGTCGCCGTCAGCTGGTCCAGCGACCGCGGCCGCTGCGTCGTGGACGCCGTGCTCGTGCGGGTGGTCCGCCACCGCGTCTCCTGCTGGGAGCTGGAGCCGGCCTCGGACGTGCGCACCGAGCAGCGCCGCCGCTACGCGCGCGTGCGCACCAGCGGCCACGTGCGGGTCCTGCCGGTGCCGGACGAGACCGGCGCGCGCCGCCCGCCGGCCCCGCCGGTGCAGCCCGCCCTGCAGGCTGCACCGCTGCAGGCCCTGCCCGCCCTGCGCCGGGCCCTGCGGGCCGCCGCCGACGGGCGCGGGGAGGACCCCGCCCCGGCGGCGGGCGCCACCGGAGGCACCACCGCGGACGCCGGGCCGGACGTGCCGGTCGAGCCGGAGCTGACGGCAGCCTTCGTGGACCTCAGCGAGGGCGGGGCGTGCCTGCGGCTGGCCGAGCCGTCCTGGCTGACCCCCGGCCGCCGGGTGCGCGTGCTCTTCGACCTCGCCGGCGGTCCCGTGGACCAGCTGGCCGAGGTGGTGCGCGTCGCGCCGGCGCGCGACGTGGCCGACCGCCACGACGTCGTGCTCGCCTTCGTCGAGCCCGTGCCCGCCGCCGACCGGCTGCGCCAGCACGTCATGAGGACCCAGATCGACAACCGCCGCCGAGGAGACCGATGACCGCGATCGTGCTGGCCGCCGCGCTGCTGCTGGCCTCGCCCTCGGTGGTGGCGGCCCTGTCCGGGCGCGGCAGCGTCGACACCGCCCTGTGGCACCTGGCGCTGGCGCTGCTGGTCAGCTTCCTCGCCGGCAAGGTCGTGCGCGCCGTCGTGACCGGCTACGAGCGCGCCCAGGAGGCCGCGGCCGCCGAGCTGGCCGCGGCGGAGGCCGCCGGGGACCAGGGACCCGACGGCGCGCCCCTGGTGCCGGGGGCCCGCCGCCGCGACGACCGGTGACGCGCTGCGCCGGACGAGTGGTGACTGGATCGGCATGGACCGACACGCCTCGTCACCTATGCTGAGCGCATGCTGGTCCTGACGCGCAAGGCGGGCGAGTCCGTCGTCATCGGTGACGAGGTCGTCGTGCGCGTGCTGGAGGTGCGCGGCGACGTCGTCCGGGTCGGCATCGACGCCCCCCGCGACGTGCAGGTGCACCGCCAGGAGGTCTACGAGGCCGTGCGCGAGGCCAACATCGCGGCCGCCTCCGCCTCCGCGGAGGCCATCAGCGCCCTGCAGGGCGTCGTGCGCCGCGCCGGCGGCTGACCCGCCGGTCCGCACCCGCGTGCGACCCGGCCTCGACCTGGCCGGTGGTCGCGCAGCGTGATGCACGTCACCCACCCGCCGGGCTGACGCGGGTCCGCCCGGGAAGACGACCACGCACCACCTCCTTAGGATGCGTACGAGCGCAGCGGTCCGCCGCGGCGCCCGAACGACCGCCGCCCTCCCGGGCGAGAGGACGACGCCGTCTGCGGTTCGACGAGCAGGAGCCGGCGCGCCCACCCCGGGCGGGTCGGGTCGGTCCGAGCCAGGAGGTACGAGATGGACACCACGACGCAGGTCGAGGGTCACGAGGTCGTCGACGTCCGCGACGTGCGCGAGCTGACGACCGTGGCCAACCCCCGGCGCGTGCAGCTGTGAGCTGACGCCCTCGTCACCACCGCGTGAGGCCGGTCCCCCTCGGGGGACCGGCCTCACGCGCGTCCCGGCCCCCGCACCGCCGCCGGTGGCGGGGGAGGGCCGTCAGGCCAGCTTCAGGACCCCGGCGCGGTACCAGCGGTGCAGCAGCTCGAAGCCGTCGTCACCGGTGACCCAGGTGACGTCGGTGTCCTCGGGTGCGCGGGTGGGCTGCAGCGGGGCGCCGCCGGCGAGGATCTTCTCCGCCGGCGTCAGGCGCCGGATGCCGACCGCGGCCACCCGCTCGGGCGCGGCCGCGGCGAACTCCGCGTACAGGCTGGGGTCGTGCTGGCCGTCGTCGCCCACCAGCAGCCACGTCACCTGCGGCAGCTCGCGCGCCAGCCGCGCCAGCGTCTCGCGCTTGTGGGCGCTGCCGTCGCGGAACCAGCCGGTGTTCGTGGGCCCCCAGTCGGTCAGCAGCAGCGGGCCGGTCGGGTAGCCGGAGCGGCGCAGGAAGCGCGTCAGGGTCGGCGCGACGTTCCACGCGCCCGTGGACAGGTACAGCACGGGCGCGCCGGGGTACTCGGCGACGACCTGCCGGTACAGGTCGGCCATGCCGTTGACGGGCACCCGCGCCTTCTCCGAGAGCACGAAGCTGTTCCAGGCCGCGATGAGCGGGCGCGGCAGGCGGGTGACCACGACGGTGTCGTCGATGTCGCTGAGCAGCCCGATCGTCGGCTCGGGGCCCACCACGGTGATCGTCGCGGTGCCCGAGCGGCTGGGACCGTCCTCGCCGCTCCGGACGCCGCCCTCCCCGGCGGGCCCGTCGTCGTCCTCGACGCTCAGGTGCACCTCGTGGGCGCCGGGCGGCAGGTCCACGGCGACCACCTCGTCCAGGTAGCCGCCGCGGTCGGTGCTCAGCCGCAGCTCCTGGCCGCCGACGCGCACCCGCACCTCCTGGTCGCTGACCGGGACGGTGAGGAAGTTGCGCCAGCCGCGCACGGCGGCGCGCTCGGCGGCGGCCCGCTCGGCCTCCTCGGCCTCCCGGCCCAGCAGCACCCGCCCCAGCACCCGCACCCACCCGGGCCCGCCGTAGCCGGGGTAGGCCACGACGCGGGTGTGGTAGCCGCGCCGGCGCAGCCGCGACCCGACGACACCCTTGACGGCCTCCTCGACCCGTGCGGCGCGGTGCAGGCCGTGCTCGCCCGGGCGGGCGGCCACGTCCAGCCCGCGCAGCCGCCCCAGGTCGTGCAGCGCGTCCTCGCGCAGCTGCTCGAAGTCCCGCCAGGCCTGCTCACGCCCCTCCGGGCCGGTCCGGCCGTCCGCCTGCCGCCGTCCGCGCGTGATCACCCGTTCACGCTAACGGGTGCGCGGGGGCTGCGCCCAGCGGCGCGGTCAGCGGCCGAAGCCGGCGGCCAGCCGCGCGAACCCCTCGTCCAGGTCCACCCGCGGCTCCCAGCGCAGCAGCTCGCGGGTGCGGCGCTGGTCGAACCAGTGGGCGGTGGACAGCTGCTCGGCCAGGAACCGGGTCATCGGCGGCTCCTCCGGCAACCGCGCGCGCGTCCACACCCGCTCCACGACGCTGCCGGCGGCCTTGGCCAGCGCCGAGGGCACCCGCCGCGACGGCGCCGGCACCCCGGCCGCCTCGCAGATCGCCGCCAGCCACTCCGAGACCGTGCGCGGCTGGCCGTTGGTGACCACGAACGCCTGCCCGTGCACGCCCTCGTCCTCGGCGCGGTCCAGCGCCGCCACCAGCGCGTCCACCGCGTTGTCGACGTACGTGCAGTCGATGAGCGCGGCCCCGTCGTCCAGCAGCGGCAGCCGGCCCGCGCGGGCGCGGTCGGCGATGCGCTGCACCAGCTGGGTGTCGCCGGGACCGACGACGATGTGCGGGCGCACCGCGACCACCGCGAACCCGGGCGCGTCCGCGGCCAGCGCCAGCAGCTCCGCCTCGGCCTTGGTCACCGCGTACGAGCCGTGCGCGGCGGCCGGGGCGGCCGGGTCGGTGCCCGCCCCCACCAGCGCGTGCCCGGCGTGGGCGACCGAGGGGGAGCTGACCTGCACGAACCGGCGCACCCCGCTGGCGCGGGCCGCCTCGAGCAGCCCGTACGTGCCGCGCACGTTCGTCTGGACGAACTCCTCGTGCGCACCGGTGATCGACACCTTCGCCGCCAGGTGCACCACGGCGTCCACGCCCTGCACGGCGCGGGCCACGGCCGCCGCGTCGGTCACCGAGCCCAGGACCTCCTCCAGCCCCAGCCCGGCGCTGCGCCGCTGCAGCAGCCGCACCTGCTCGCCGCGGCGGGCCAGCGCCAGGGCGGTCTCGCGGCCCAGCATCCCGCTGGCCCCGGTCACGAGCACCCTCACGCCAGCCTCCCCGCCCGCTGCCCGGCCAGGACCCGCCCGGCCCACGTCGCCACCCGCACCCGGTCGATCTTGGAGTTGTGCCGCACGTCCGTGGGCAGCGCCGGCACCAGCAGGACCGCGACCACGTCGCGGCCGGTGGCCCGGCGCACCGCCCGCGCCGTGGCGGGCGCGGCCACGGTGGTGCGCCGCACCGGCGGGTCGGCCTCGGCGACCACCGCCAGCCGGCGCGCGTGCCGCGGGCCCACCCCCACCAGCGCCGCGCGCGCGATCCCCTCGACGGTCTCGGCGCGCTGCTCCAGCCCGACGGGGGTGACGACCTCGTCGGCGGTGACCACCACGTGCGCCAGGCGGCCCTGCACCCACAGCCGGCCCCGCTCGTCCACGTGCCCCACGTCGCCGGTGCGGTGCCAGCGCCCCGAGGGGTTGGCCGCCGCCAGCGCCGCGGACGGGCGCACCCGCACGCTGGCCGCGTGCGTGGCCCACAGCTGGTCGTAGCGGTCCTTGACGTGCTCACCGCCCACGACGACCTCCCCGGTCACCCCGGGCGTGGTCACCACGTCGTCGGCCGCGACGCCGTCGGCGTCCAGCGGCGCGATCCCCACCACCACGCCCGGCACGGGCCGGCCCACGCACGTGCCGTCCCCGGCACCGGCCTCCAGCAGGTCCGACAGGCCCACGTCGGTGGCCGGCAGCACCTCGGTGGCCCCGTACGGCGAGCGCGGGTCGGCCAGCGGCATCAGCTGCCGCGCCCGCTGCAGCAGCGGCACCGGCACCGGCGCCCCCGCGCTCAGCAGCGTCTCCACGCGCGCCAGCGCCGCCCGCCCCGCCTCATCCAGCCGGTCGGCCGTGGCCAGCACGTTGACCAGCGCGGCGGGGGACAGGAACGCCGAGGTGGACCCGCTGGCGGCCACCGCGTCGGCCAGGGCGCTCGCGGTCAGCGTCGCCGGCTTCGTGACGTCCATCGCCGGGACCACGCAGGTGGCGCCCAGCGCCGGTCCCAGCAGGGCGAACGGCGCGAACGCCGAGACCAGCCCGTGGGCGGGATCGGTGCGGATGGCCGCGCCCAGCGCCTGCGCCAGCATGGCCGTCTGCCGGTGCGTGTAGACCACGCCCTTGGCCGGGCCGGTGGAGCCGGAGGTGAACAGCACCAGCGCCTCGGCCTCGGGGGAGGGCTCCGGCGGCAGCTGCGCACCGGCGGCCAGCGCCCGGCGGCCGCGCTCGGCCACCTCCAGCACGGTCGTCTCCACGCCCAGCAGCCGCAGCGCCGCGTCGTCCACCCGCACCCCGCGCGGGGTGGCGGCGATCCGCCGGCCCGGCCAGCGCAGGACGCGCGCGGCGGCCAGCGCCTTGGGCACGCCCACCACGACGTCGACCCCGGAACCGGTCACCGCGCGCGTCAGGCCCCGCACGCCCAGCCCGGCGTCGGCGACCACGGCCACCGCACCGATGCGCAGCACCGCGTACAGCACGGCCGTCAGGTCCGCCCCCGGCGGCACCAGCAGCGAGACCCGCTGCCCCGGGCGCACACCCAGCTCGGCCAGCCCGGCCGCCAGCTCGGTGGTGCGCCGCTGCAGCAGCGACCAGGGGATGCGCCGCACCGGCGGCGGGCCGGAGCCCTCGCGCTCGCCGACCTCCACGACGGCCGGCGCGTCCGGCTCGGCGGCGGCCCGCTCGGCCGTGCGCGCCCACAGCGGACGGTGCTCCGCCCGCTCCGGCGCCTGCTCCTGCGCGTCCTGCAGAGCGGCCGCGTCGGCCGGGCCCTGCGGGTGCACCCGCTCGTCCAGCCAGCGCAGCACCACCCCGGCCACGTCGGCGTCCTCGGGCAGCAGGTGCCCGGCGCCGGTGAAGCGGTGCACGTCCGCGCCGGGCAGGCGCGCGCGCCAGTCGCGCAGGTAGCGCTCGCCGAAGACCGGGTCGCGCGGGCCCCAGAGCACCAGCGCGGGCACGTCGGAGGCGCCCAGCCGGTCGGCGCCGGCGCTGACCTCCTCGAACGCCGGGCGCACCGGGTGGTCGGGACCGGTGGGCACGTCGGCGACGAAGGCCTCCACGCCCGCCCGCTCGGCGCGGGTGCGGTAGGGCGCCAGGTAGGCGGCGCGCACGTCCGCCGGCAGCGGCGGGCGGCACAGCGCCAGGGTGGTGCGCAGGAACGCGTCGGTGCGGCTGGTCACCAGCGGCAGCACGCCCGGCAGCGTCGCCAGCGTCAGCGGCCCCGGCGGGGGCGCGTCGACGGGGTGGGAGGCGGCGGTGTTCATCACGACCAGCCCGGCCAGGCGCCGGGCGGCGTGCCGGCCGCCGCGCGCGTGCTCGCGCGCGGCCCACCCGGTGGCCACGACCCCGCCCCAGTCGTGCCCGACGGCCACGACGTCGCCGCTCAGGTCCAGCGCCGCGACCACCGCGTCCAGCTCGGCGATGCGGTCGGCCAGCCCGCGGCGCACCCCGGTGCGCTCGGAGAAGCCCATCTCCAGGTGGTCCAGCGCCACCACGCGCCAGCCGAAGCCCTGCCCGGACGCCCGCTGCGCCAGGTCGCGCCACAGGTAGGACCACGTCGGGTTGCCGTGCACGCACAGCAGCGTGCCCAGCACCTCCCCGGGCGCGGCGTCGGGCGCGGTGTCCAGCACGTGCCACGTGCGCTCGGTGCCCGAGGCGTCCGGGGCGCTGACCAGCCGCGACCACTCCGGGCGCCACCCGGGCAGGCCGGCCGGCGGCAGCCCCGCCGGCCTCGCGGAGGGACCGCCCGCGGGAGCGCTCACCAGGCGATCTCGATCATGGCGCTGTTCAGGCCCGAGCCGACGCCCATGGCGATCACCCGGTCGCCGGCGGCCAGCTCCGGCGCCGTCTTCGACAGCGTCATCGGCAGCGAGATCGGGCCCACGTTGCCCCAGGTCGGGAACGTCATCGGCACCTTGTCCGGGTCCAGTCCCAGCCGCTGCACCACCGTGTCGGTGTGCACCCGGGAGATCTGGTGGATGACGAAGCGGTCCGCGCCCGACCAGCCCCACTGCTGGTCACCGCCCGCGAAGGCGTCGGCGACGATCTCGATGCCCTCGGTGAGCATCAGCTTGGCGTCGGTGCGCATGTGGTTCATGTCGCCGATGCACAGCTCGTGGTGGGCGGTGCCCGCCCGCGCCGTGCCGCCCAGCACCCGGTGCGCCTCCGGGTGCTCGTCGGCGCGGCCCAGGACCGCGGCGGCCGCCCCGCAGCCCAGCGTCATCGTCGCGAACTGGTCCAGGAAGTCGCGGCGGGTCACCTCACCGCCCTGCAGCCGCTCGATCGTGCCCTGGTGCATGCTGCGCACGTCCTCCGCGCCCAGCACCACCGCGTAGCGCACCGCACCCGCGTCGATCATCGCCGAGGCCACCTGCAGGGCGTTGACCCAGCCCAGGCACGCGTTGGTGATGTCGAAGTTCAGCGCCGAGGGCGGCAGGTCCATCTGGTGGTGCACGGAGGTGGCCACCGCCGGCTCCAGGTGCGGGCGGGTGACCGTCGTGGAGATCAGCAGCCCGACGTCCTTGGCGTCCACGCCCGCCTCGCTCAGCGCCTTCGCGCCGGTCTCGGCCGCCGCCTCGGCCGCGTCCTGGCCGGGGGACCACCAGCGGCGCTCGCGCACCCCGGCGACCTTCTCCAGCAGTCCCGGGCGCAACCGCAGCCGCTCCAGCGTGGGGGCCAGCACGTCGTCGAAGTGCGAGGAGGGGACGACGACGGGCGCCTCGAGGTGGGCCACGGACAGCAGGGCCGCGTTCGCGGGCCGGAAGGAGGAGTTCCCGAGCGGGTCCCCGTGCGTCTGGTCGTTCAAGGGCTTCCCCAGTCCGTGTGCGTGGCCGCGACGTCGTCAGCGGCGAGGGAGCCAGGTTAGCCTCCGCCCGCGCCGGCGCCTCCCGGCGTCCCGATCACCGTCCCGGAGCCGCCCGCGCACCGCCGCCGGGCCGCCCCGCGTCCTCCTCACCGCCGTCACGGGTACGACGAACGGTGTCCCGGGCGCGGTTCCCGCGCCGCCGGGCGGGCCCGGGTCCTCAGGCACGCCGGAGCGGGCGGCGGCCGTGGGACGGCGGCGGGGGAGCGGCGGGGGAGCGGCACCGCCGCGTGCCGAGCGCTCCTGCTGCCGTGCTACGGTTTTCCCCGTCCACGAGGGCCACGACGGCCCGCGTCGGACCACCTGTCCGGGTGGCGGAATAGGCAGACGCGCTAGCTTGAGGTGCTAGTCCTCGTATAGAGGGTGGGGGTTCAAGTCCCCCCTCGGACACTCGTTGAGACAGCGACGACGAAGGCCCCGACCGTTCACGGTCGGGGCCTTCGTCGTGTTCGTGGGCGCCGGCGACCCGCTGCGCCCCTGCAGCAATTTTCACATACTATAGGCTGTGCGCGGCGAGCATACCTCGGCGGCGTCACCGAAGGAGCGCCCCCGGAGCAGGAGTCGCACCGTGAACGCGTCCGCGACCGCCGGCGACGCCGCGCTGCAGGAGCCCCGCGGTGCTAGCGTCGACGCAGTTCAGGGGAAGGTTCCCGTGTGTGGGGTGGGGCGCACGGGTGCCCGACGTCCCCGGAGAACCCCGTGAACCACCGTCTCGCGCACCGGCGCGTCCCGACACCTGCCGCCAGGCCCTCGCTCGTGGCCGCCGGCGGACTGCCCTTCCTCGTCACCGCCCTCCTCGGCCGGGTCCCGTCCTCGATGATCCAGCTGGGCCTGCTGATGGTCGTGACCTCCTCCGGTCTCGGCATCGGCCTCGGCGGCCTCACCGTCGCCGCCGTCGGCGTCGGCACCGCGCTCGGCGC
Source organism: Kineococcus haloalkalitolerans (assembly GCF_050871905.1). NCBI lineage: Bacteria > Bacillati > Actinomycetota > Actinomycetes > Kineosporiales > Kineosporiaceae > Kineococcus > Kineococcus haloalkalitolerans. The sequence continues at coordinate 9,871 of NZ_JBJLSH010000012.1, read as the reverse complement.
GCCCGTCGTCGGGCGCGCCGTGGACCGCTGGGGACCGCTGCCCGTCGTGGTGGCGGCCACCGCCGTGCAGGTCACCGGCCTGCTGTGCCTGCTCGCCGTCAGCGCCCCGGGCTCACCCACCGCCGCGGTGCTGCTGTGCGCCGGCGTCGTCGGCGCGGCCAACCCGCAGGTCGGCTCGATCGCCCGCTCGCGCTGGTCGCACCTGGCCCGCCGCGGCGCGGGCCCCGACCTGGTGCGCCGCGCCCTGGGCTACGAGGTCGCCGCCGACGAGGTCGGCTTCGTCGTCGGCCCCGTGGCCGCGGGCCTGCTCGTCGCGCTGCTCGGGCCGGTGCCGGCCCTGTGGGTCCTGGCCGCGGCCGCCGTCGTCGGTCAGGGCGCCTTCGCCGCGCAGCTGTGGACCGACCGCGCCACCTGGCCCCGGCGCGCGGCGACGGCGGTCACCGGGCGCCCGCGCGAGGCGCACGGGCCGGCGGAGGAGCGGCTGCCCCTGGCGCGGCTCGTGGCGCCGGCGCTCGCCTGCCTGGCGGTGGGCGCGGCCTTCGGCGCGACCCAGACGGGCCTGACGGCCGTGCACGCCCAGCGCGGCACCCCGGAGCTGACCGGGCTCGTGTACGCGTGCACGGGGATCGGCAGCGCCGTCGCCAGCCTGGTGCTGGCCCGCACGGACCCCCGCGCGGGACTGGCCGCGCGCGTGGCGGCCGGTGGCGCCGTCCTGGTCCTGGGCGCCGCCGGTCTGGCGACGGCGCCCGGCCCCGGCACCGCGGCGGTGTCCGCGCTGGTCGTCGGCGTCGGCGCAGGCCTGCTGCTGGTCAGCGGCTACACCCGCGGTGAGCAGGTCGCCCCCGCGCACGCGGTCGCCTCGACGATGACGCTGCTGGCCACCGCCCTCGTGCTGGGACTGTCCGCGGCGGCGGCGCTCGCCGGTGCCCTGGCGGGTGAGGTGACGAGTGGTGTCGCGGGTGGTGGGGCGGGTGACCCGGCGCGCGCGTTCTGGCCCGTCGCCGCGGCCGGTGTCCTCGCGATCTGCGCCGGCCTGGGGCTGCGCCGCACCGCGCCCCGCCGCTGACGACCGCCGCGCGGGCGGGGCTGGCCGGTCAGCGCCGGTCGTCGGTCGCCGAGGTCAGCCCCGCCAGGACCGTCAGCGCGCCGGCGGCCAGCAGCACCCCGCCACCGGTCAGCGGCAGGCCGTCGTAGCCGACCACCGCGCCCGCGGGGCCGGTGACCAGGAGCCCGACCGTCCCGCCGACCACCACGACGAGGCCGAGCGCGGGCAGCGCCGGCACCGCGGCGGCGGCCAGAGCGGCCAGCACGGCGGCGGTGGAGCCCACCCGGCGCCGCGACGGCTCGCGCCGGCCCGGACCGCTCAGCAGCACCAGCGGCGCCAGCGCGGCGACCAGCGCCGGCCCCGCCACCGACGCCTGCTCGCGCAGCCGCAGCGCCTCCGTGTCCAGCAGCAGCAGGGCGGCGACCGCCACGGGCACCACCACGCACGCGGCCCGGACCCCTGGCGGCAGCGCGGGCGCCCCCGCGGCGCGTCCGGACGGGCGGGCGGCCGCGCAGGCGGCGGCGGTCAGCAGCAGCGCCGCGGTCACGAGCGTGCCCGCGGCCTGCAGCCCGGCGGGCACGTACGGCGACCACGCCGGTGCCGACAGGCCCTGCAGCACCACCAGGGGTGCGGTGGCCGCGGCCAGCGCCCCGGCCGCCGTCAGCCACCACCACCGGCGTCTCGTGTCCTCGGAGCGACCCGCGGCCCGCGGCCCCCCGGTCAGGACGGCGCGGGCACTCGCCGCGGCGAGGGCCCCGAGCGCCACCGCGGTCAGCAGCAGACCCGCGGCCAGCGCGGGGGAGCGGCCGTCCACCGCTCGGCCCAGGAGCGCGTTGGCCACCACGAGCGCCACCCCGCCGCCCGCCCACGCGGCGAGGGGCCCGCGGGAGCGGGCGCGGTCGTCCGCGGCCGGTGCCAGGAGGAGCGCCAGCGCGCACCACAGCGACAGCAGGGCCGCCAGCCGCACGTCGTGCGCCGCGAGCAGGAGCTCGCCCTCGCCGGGCAGGTCCGGGGTGTGCCCGGGACCCAGCGCGCGCGCCTCCCCGGCGCGCACCGCGCCCGCGCTCGTCGCGGCCAGCGCCCACGCGAACGCCGAGGTCGGCAGCGCGAGCACCGCCGCCAGGGCGGTGAGCGGCGGCACGCGCCGCGTGGTGCCGGCGCTCGCGGTGACGAGGAGCCTCACACCGGCACGCTAGGGGTTCGCCCGCGCCCGTGGGGGTCGTCGACGAGGACGGCGTCGGAGTTCGTCGTCCGTTCTCGTCGGCGTCACCGGCGAGCTCGTCCGCCGGCGCTTGCACCAGGGATACTCAAATACTATAGGCTAGGCGCAACACCGCTGGAGCGCAGGACGACGACCGTCCCGGACGACGGGCAGCACCGGATCGCGACGTCCGGGGCGCGGCCCCGGACGTCCCCGCGCCGGTCAGGACCGGGCGCGGGGGGCCAGCCGCTCCAGCTGGGTGACGTGGGCCGGCGTCAGCTCCTCCAGCGAGCGCACCTGCAGCAGCTTCATCGTCCGCACGACCTGGTCGGCGAGGATCTGGATCGTCCGGTCCACGCCCTGGCGCCCGCCGGCCATGAGGCCGTACAGGTAGGCGCGCCCGATGAGCGTGAACCTGGCGCCCATCGCGATGGAGGCCACGACGTCGGCGCCGTTCATGATGCCGGTGTCGATGGCGACCTCGGTGTCGCGCCCGACCTCGCGCACGACGTCGGGCAGCAGGTGGAAGGGGATCGGCGCGCGGTCCAGCTGACGGCCGCCGTGGTTGGACAGGACGATGCCGTCCACGCCGAGGTCGGCGAGCTTGCGGGAGTCCTCGACGTTCTGCACGCCCTTGACGACGAGCTTGCCCGGCCACAGGGAGCGGATCTCGGCCAGGTCGTCGTAGGAGATGGAGGGGTCCATCGCGTAGTCGAGCAGCTCCCCGACGGTGCCGCCGGTCTCGGTGAGGGAGGCGAACTCCAGCTTGGCGGTGGTCAGGAAGTCGAACCACCACCACGGCCGGGCCAGGGTGTCCAGCACCGTGGAGGCGGTCAGCTGCGGCGGGATGGAGAAGCCGTTGCGCTTGTCGCGCAGCCGCGCACCGGCCACGGGGGTGTCGACGGTGAACATCAGGGTGTCGAACCCGGCCCGCGCGGCGCGCTCGACCAGGCCGAAGGAGATGTCGCGCTGGCGCATGACGTACAGCTGGAACCAGTTGCGCCCGGTGGGGTTGGCCGCCTTCACGCCCTCGATGGAGGTGGTGCCGAGGGTGGACAGGGTGAAGGGGATGCCCGCCGCGCCGGCCGCGGCGGCCCCGGCGCTCTCGCCCTCGGTCTGCATGAGGCGGGTGAAGCCGGTGGGGGCGATGCCGAAGGGCAGCGCGGAGGGCCCGCCGAAGACCGTGGTGGAGGTGTCCACCTCGGACACGTCGCGCAGGATCGAGGGGTGGAACTCCACGTCGGCGAACGCCTGGCGCGCGCGGGCGATGGAGACCTCGCCCTCGGCGGAGCCGTCGGTGTAGTCGAAGGCCGCCTTGGGGGTGCGGCGCTTGGCGATCGCGCGCAGGTCCTCGATCGTCAGCGCGGACTCCAGGCGCCGCTTCCTGCCGTTGAGCTCGGGCTTCTTGAAGCTCATCAGCTCCAGGACCTCGCGGGCGTTGGGCACCTGACGCTTCACCGGGCGGGTCATCGGTCCATCCTCGGTCGGGGGTCGTAGCGGACGACGTGCGAGGAGGCGCGGGCGACGGCGCGCAGGTCCTCCAGGTCGGGTCCCAGCCGGCCGGCGGCGCGGGCCTGCACGAGCAGGTTGCCCGTGGCGGTGGCCTCCACCGGGCCGGCGAGCACGGGCAGCCCGCACCGGTCGGCGGTGGTCTGGCACAGCAGGGTGTTCAGGGCCCCGCCGCCGACCAGGTGGACCACCGAGACCTCGTGGTCGGCCAGGCGCGCCGCGTCGGCCACCGCGGCGGCGAACGCGACGGCCAGGCTCTCCACGATGCTGCGCACGACCTCCGGCGGGCTCTGCGGGACCGGTTCGCCGTGGGCGCGGCACCACTCGCGGATGCGCGAGGGGACGTCGCCGGGGGGCATGAACACGGGGTCGTCGACGTCGAAGACGCCGACCGGGCCCTCGACCCGGGCGCAGGCCACGAGCAGCTCGGACAGGCGGCTGGAGCGCTGGGCGTCGGTCGCAGCCGGCTCCCAGTGCCGCAGCGACTCGCTCAGCAGCCACAACCCCATGACGTTGCGCAGGAACCGGGTGCGCCCGTCCACCCCGCCCTCGTTGGTGAAGCCCGCGGCGCGGGCGTCCTCGGTGAGGACGGGCTCGGCCAGCTCCAGCCCGACCAGGCCCCACGTGCCGCAGGAGACGTAGGCGAAGTCCCCGCCCGTGGCCGGGACGCCGACCACCGCGGAGGCGGTGTCGTGCGAGCCGACCGCGACGACGTCCAGCTCGCGCCCCACGACGTCGGCGACGTCGGGGCGCAGCCGGCCCACGCTGGTACCGGGGTCGACCAGGGGTGGCAGCAGCCGCGGGTCGATGCCGAGGGCGCGGGCCAGGTCGGTGTCCCAGGTGCGCTCGCGGGCGGACAGCAGCCCGGTGGTGGAGGCGTTGGTGCGCTCGGCGACGCGGGCGCCGGTGAGCCAGGAGCCGATGAGGTCGGGGACCAGCAGCACCGTGTCGGCGACCTCCAGCAGCGGACCCTCGGTGGCCAGCTGGAAGAGGGTGTTGAAGGGCAGGTGCTGCAGGCCGTTGCGCCGGTACAGCTGGACGGCGTCGACCTTCGCGTGGACGGCGCTCACCCCCGCCGCGTTGCGGGCGTCGCGGTAGTGGAACGGCACCCCGAGCAGGCGCTGCCCGGACAGCAGGCCGTAGTCCACGGCCCAGGAGTCCACCCCCACGCTCCTGGTGCGGCCCGGCGCCAGGCGCTCGGCGGCGGCCAGGCCCAGCAGGACCTGCCGGTACAGCGCCAGGACGTCCCAGTGCAGCCCGTCGGGCAGCGGCACCGGGTCGTTGCCGAAGCGCGCGACGTGCCGCGTGGCCAGGACCGGGCCCCCGGCGCTGTCGGTGAGGTGGCCGAGCAGGACCCGGCCGCTGGTGGCGCCGAGGTCGACGGCCGCGTACGCCTCGTCCTCGGGCCGGCCCGGGTGCGGTCCGCTCATCGCAGGAAGGCGGCGGCCACGCCCGCGTCGACGGGCACGTGCAGGCCGGTGGTGTGCGACAGCTCCCCGGCGGTCAGGACGAACACCGCGTTGGCGACGTGCTCGGGCAGCACCTCGCGCTTGAGCAGGGTCCGCTGGGCGTAGTACTTGCCCAGCTCCTCCTCGGGAACGCCGTACGTCTTGGCGCGCTGGGCGCCCCAGCCGCCGGCGAAGATGCCCGAGCCGCGCACCACGCCGTCGGGGTTGACGCCGTTGACCTTGACGCCGTACTGGCCCAGCTCGGCGGCCAGCAGGCGCACCTGGTGGGCCTGGTCGGCCTTGACCGCGGAGTAGGCGATGTTGTTCGGGCCGGCGAAGACGGAGTTCTTGGAGGCGATGTAGACGACGTCCCCGCCCATGCCCTGGGCGATGAGGACCTTCGCCGCGGCCTGGGAGACGAGGAAGGACCCCTTGGCCATGACGTCGTGCTGCAGGTCCCAGTCCTTCTCGGTGGTCTCCAGCAGCGGCTTGGAGATCGACAGGCCCGCGTTGTTGACCACCAGGTCCAGCCCGCCGAAGGCGAGGACGGCCTCGTCGATCGCGGCGCGGACCGCTCCGGGGTCCGACACGTCCGCGGCCACGCCCACGGCCACGTCGGCGGCCACCTTGGCGCCGGTGGCGCCGGCGATCTCCTCGGCCGCCGCCTGCGCCTTCGCCAGGTCCAGGTCGGCCACGACGACGCAGGCGCCCTCGGCGGCCAGCCGGGTGGCGATGGCCTTGCCGATGCCGGAGGCCGCGCCGGTGACCAGCGCGATGCGGGTGGCCAGCGGCCTCGGCTTCGGCAGGCGGGCCAGCTTGGCCTCCTCCAGCGCCCAGTACTCGATGCGGAACTTCTCGCTCTCCTCGATGGGCGCGTACGAGGACAGGCCCTCCGCCCCGCGCATCACGTTGATGGCGTTGACGTAGAACTCCCCGGCCACGCGGGCGGTCTGCCCGTCCTTGCCGAAGGAGAACATGCCCACACCGGGCACGAGGACGATCAGCGGGTCGGCGCCGCGCATCGCGGGGGAGTCCGCGGTGGCGTGCCGCTCGTAGTACGCCCGGTAGTCCGCGCGGTAGGCCTGGTGCAGCTCGTGCAGGCGCGCGGTGACCTCCTCCACGCCCGCGCTCGCCGGCAGGTCGACCACCAGGGGCCTGACCTTGGTGCGCAGGAAGTGGTCCGGGCAGGAGGTGCCCAGCGCGGCCAGGCGCGGGTGCTGCTCGCGCGCGAGGAAGTCGAGGACCACGTCGCTGTCGGTGAAGTGCCCGACCTGCGGCGCGTCGTGGCTGGCGAGGCCGCGGACCACGGGCGCCAGGGCGGCGGCCTTGGCGCGGCGCTCGGCCTCCGGCAGCGCGGCGTACCCGTCGAGCACCGGGCCGAACGGCTCAGCGGTGGAGTTCTCGGCGATGTGCGCCTCGGCGGTCTCGATGATCCAGCGGGAGTTCGCCTCGGCCTCCTCGGAGGTGTCCCCCCAGGAGGTGATGCCGTGCCCGCCCAGGACGCAGCCGACGGCGTCCGGGTGCTGCTCGTGGATCGCGGCGATGTCCAGGCCCAGCTGGAAACCGGGCCGGCGCCAGGGCACCCACACGACCTTCTCGCCGTAGACCCGCCGGGTCAGCTCCTCGCCGTCGGCGGCGCAGGCGATCGCGATGCCGGCGTCGGGGTGCAGGTGGTCCACGTGCGCGGCGTCGACCAGGGCGTGCATGGCGGTGTCGATGGAGGGCGCCGCACCCCCCTTGCCGTGCAGGCAGAACTCGAACGCGGCGACCATCTCGTCCTCGCGCTCCACGCCCGGGTAGACGTCGCGCAGGGCGCGCACGCGGTCCAGGCGCAGCACCGCCAGGCCCTGCTCGGTCAGGGTGCCCAGGTCGCCGCCGGAGCCCTTGACCCACAGCAGGTCGACGTCCCGGCCGGTCACCGGGTCGGTGCCGGTGCCCTTGGCGGAGGTGTTGCCGCCGGCGTAGTTGGTGAAGCGGGGGTCCGCGCCCAGCGCGTGCGAGCGCGCGAGCAGCTGCTCGACCGTGGTGGTCGTCGTGTCCGTCATCGCGGTCAGGCTCCCCACCCGGCCTGCTGGCCGCCGACGCGCTCGGCGGCGATCCGCTCGGCGTACCCGGAGGCCCGGTAGGCGGCCACCGGGTCCTCGCCCGACAGGCCCATCGACTCGCGCAGCTGCGCCAGCAGCGGGCGCACGTCGGTGTGGTAGGCGTCCATGAACACATCGTTGGCGGCCAGCACGTCACCGGAGCGCTGCGCCGCGCGCAGCGCCTCGCGGTCCACCAGCAGCGCCTTGGCGGTGGCCTGCTGCACGTTGGTCACCGAGCGGATCTGCCCGGGGATCTTCTCCTCGACGTTGTGGCACTGGTCGAGCATGAAGTTCACGCCCGAGTCCGGCCGCAGCGCGTCCGAGCGCACGATCTCGTACATGATCCGGAACAGCTGGAACGGGTCCGCCGCCCCGGCCATGAGGTCGTCGTCGGCGTAGAAGCGCGAGTTGAAGTCGAAGGCGCCCAGACGGCCGGCGCGCAGCAGCTGCACGACGATGAACTCGATGTTCGTGCCCGGCGCGTGGTGGCCGGTGTCCAGGACGACCTCGGCCCTCTCGCCCAGCGCGAGGCAGTGCAGCAGCGAGGTGCCCCAGTCCGGGACGTCGGTGGAGTAGAAGGCGGGCTCGAAGAACTTGTACTCCAGCACCATGCGCTGGTCGTCGTCGAGCAGCGCGTACACCTGCTGCAGGGACTCCGCCAGGCGCTCCTGGCGCTGGCGCAGGTCGTCCTGGCCGGGGTAGTTGGTGCCGTCGGGCAGCCAGACCTTCAGCTCCTTGGAGCCGGTGGCGCGCATGACGTCGACGCACTGCGCGTGGTGGGCGACGGCCTTGGCGCGCACTGCCGGGTCCGGGTGGGTCAGGGAGCCGAGCTTGTAGTCGTCGTCCTGGAAGAGGTTGGAGTTGACCGTGCCGATCGCCACGCCGTTGTCGGCGGCGTGCGCGGCGAGCTTGCCGTAGTCGTCGACGAGGTCCCACGGGATGTGCAGGGACACGCGCGGGGCGACGCCGGTGTACCGGTGCACCTGGGCGGCGTCGCTGATCTTCTCGAAGGGGTCGCGCGGGGTGCCCGGGGTGCCGAACACCTTGAACCGCGTCCCGGAGTTGCCGAACGCCCACGAGGGCAGCTCGATCGTCTGCTGCCGCAGCGCGTCCAGCGCCGCCTGCTGCCTGTCCATGCCGTGCTCCGCTCCATCGGGGGTGCGACGACTCTAGACCGGCCTTGACACGTTTCACAAGCATGTCGGGCGCTGGAGGTGGCAGGGTGCGGCCATGGCGACGGTCAAGCAGGTGGCGGAGCGCGCCGGGGTGTCGCTGGGGACGGTCAGCAACGTCCTCAACCGCCCCGAGGTCGTGTCCGAGGCGCTGCGCGACCGCGTGCTGCGCGCCATCGACGAGCTGGGCTTCGTGCGCAACGAGTCCGCCCGCCAGCTGCGCGCCGGCGTCAGCCGCACCGTGGCCGTCGTCGTCCTGGACGTCGCCAACCCCTTCTTCACCGACGTCGTCACCGGCGCCGAGGCCCTGGCCGAGGAGCACGACGCCCTCGTCGTCGTCTGCAACAGCGGCGGCTCCACCGACCGCGAGGCCGGCCACCTGCGCCGTCTGGCCCAGCAGCGCCCGCTCGGGCTGCTGCTGAGCCCCGTGGAGGACGAGGACACCGCGGACGTCTCGCGCGCACCGCTGCTGGAGGCGCTGCGCCGCCAGGGCACCGCCGTCGTCCTCGTCGACCGCGGCGCCAGCGGCGAGGGCGGCTGGTCCGTCTCCGTCGACGACCGCCTCGGCGGGCACCTGGCCGGACGGCACCTGGCCGAGCGCGGGCACCACCGGGTCGCCTTCGTCGGCGGCCCCATCGGCCTGCGCCAGGTCGCCGACCGCCTCGCCGGCCTGCGCGAGGCCCTGGCCGCGGCCGGCCTGCCCGCCCCGGAGGTCCTCGAGGTCCCCGAGCTGTCGGTGCGGGCCGGCGCCGAGGCCGCCGCCCGGCTGCTGGCGCGCCCGGCGGACGAACGGCCCGGCGCCGCCTTCTGCGCGAACGACCTGCTCGCCCTCGGCGCGCTCAACGAGTGCGTGCGCCGCGGGGTCGCCGTGCCCGCCGAGCTGGCCGTCGTCGGCTACGACGACATCGACTTCGCCGCCACCGCCAGCGTCCCGCTGACCTCCGTGCGCCAGCCGCGCGCCCAGCTGGGCCGCACCGCCGTGCAGCTGCTGCTCGAGCAGGTCGCCGGCCGCCCGGCGCGCCGTGTCGTCTTCGACCCCGAGCTCGTCGTGCGCGCCTCCACCACCCCTCAGGACGCCCCGCCGGCCCCCTCGGACCCCTCGTCCTCCGTGCCGTCCGCGTCGTCCGGGCCCTCGCGCACCTCCAGGCCCAGGTCCGCGGCCAGCAGCGGCGCCAGCAGCAGCAGCTGAGCGGGGTCCACCACCGCGCCGCTCAGGCTGCCGACCCCCGCCAGCGCCGACACCTGCACCCCGCGCAGGTCCACGTCGGCCAGCCGCGCCCCCTGCACGTCCAGCGCCCCGACGCGGCAGCCGGGCAGGGGGGGGCGGGGGGGGGGGGCCCCCGCCCCGGCCCGCGCCCCCCCCCTCCAGCCGCCGAGGCCCACGACGCCGAGGTCAGCGCCCCGGCGGTTCA